>JASHWB010000156.1 GCA_030044295.1 Candidatus Acidiferrales bacterium | reverse complement strand
AACACCGTGCCCAGGCTGGTGCGGCTGGTGGTGACGCCCGGAGTCAGGAGCGCGAAGTTGGTGAACACACGGCTGCTGGTGGGCAGATTGGTGACTTGCTGCGCGCCAACGACCTGGCTGATTTCCGTTTTGGTCGGCTCGATTAGAGGCGCTTCGGTGGTGACGACGACCTTCTCGCCCTGGGTCGCGATTTGCATCTTGACGTCAATGGTCGAGAACTGGGCGACGGACAGTGTGAACTGCTCCTTGTAATTGGCGAAGCCGGGGGCCTCGACGGTCATCTCGTACGCGCCAGGCGGCAAGTTCGGGACGGCGTAGAATCCGCTTTGATTGGTGATAGCGGTGTACGTGGAGTTCGTAGCGGTATTCGTCACGGTAATCTTCGCGTTTCCAACGATCGCGCCGCTCGGGTCCGTGACCGTGCCATTGAGCTGCGCGTTGCCGGTCGCTTGCGCGTACGCTGCATGCGCGCCGAGAAAGGAGATCAAGAAAGCGAGCAGAACGAGCAGGGCAGAACGTGTCCTCATGAGCCAATCCCCCTTGAACTTCTCGAATCCCACGCCCAGGCGAGAGCACAGGCTTCGCCCGTTACTCCAAGCCCAAAAACTTTGCAAACTGTGTAACCCGGAAGGCACCATTTGTCAAGAAATTACTGACGAAATCAACCGAGGAGCACCTGGCAGTAAACGGCGTTTTTCAAGGACCGCGAAGGGGAACGTAAACGCCCTAGCGGTCAAAAAGATACCTTGGGACGATAGGCGACCGTTCAGCCGCAAAGCTCTTTGCGCACGATCTGCGCGCCCTGCACCATGGCGCGGAGTTTGGCGAAGGCGATATCGCGCGGCACGTGGAACAGGCCGCAATCCGGAAGGATCACAACCCGGTCGGCGGGAACGAACTCAACTACCTTGCGGATGCGCTGCGCGACAATGTCCGGTGTTTCGGCCAAATGGGTTTTTACGTCGATCACTCCGGCGCCCAACTCGAAGGGCACGTTGAATTCGCGGAAAAGCTCAAGGTCCTCGCCGCCGCGGCGTGCGAACTCCAGGCTGAGCTGGTGGATCTTGGCGTCGAGGATGCGCGGGAAAAGATAACGATAGCTCCCTTCCCAGGAAGGCTTGCCGTAGCGGTTGCCATAGCAGATGTGGACGGCGATTTTGGCGTCCACGCCATCGACGAGGATGTTGAGGACTCCGACGCCCCAATCGAGATCTTCGGGGAATCCGGAATAATACGGCTCGTCGATCTGAATGAGCTTGGCGCCGGCTTTCACCAGTTCCTTCAGCTCCATATTCATCACGCGGGCGATGTCCGTCGCCAGCGCTGCTTCGTTCGCATAGTGTTTGTTGCGGATGCGCTTGGTGAGCGAGTGCGGCCCGGTAACGCACACTTTGGGCATGCGCTCGGTATATTCGAGAAGGAACTTGAAATCCTGCACCAGGCCGAGCGATGCCATGGGAATTTTTCCCACCACTTCGCTATCGTAGAAATCGTAGTAAAACTTCTTCGAGCCGCGATCGATGTGCACGCCGGGCAAGCGTTCAATGAAGTAATCGATCATGTTGTCGCGGCGGAGTTCGCCATCGGTGACGATATCGAGACCGGCGATTTCCTGGTCCTTGATGGCGGCTTTCACGGCGGTATCGTGAATATCGTCGAGGTCGTTGCGGCTGATGCGGCGCGCAAAGTAGTCGGTCTTTAGACGTTCCAGCCATCCAGGCATGGAATAGCTGCCGACCATCGTAGTGGGAAGCAGAGGAAGCTTCATCGAGTCACTCCCGTTGCGTCGTGTAGAGAATCGAAGTTTTGGACTCCGGCCGGTATTTAAACGGCACGAAGTGAATATTGTAGCCGGAGCGCTCGGCGACTTCGCGCAACAGCGCGCCGTTGACCCAGTTTACGATAGAGCCGTCCAGCTTCCCGGGACCGTGAAAACCCATGGCGTATTCGTCGAGGTCGGTGACAAAAATGTCCTGCACTTGCAGGTAGCCTCGCGGATGCAGCAGCGGCAGAGTATTGCGAAAGCTTTCCAGCGCGCCGGTGCTGAGATGAAAACGCAAATCCTGCGGGGCGCCTTGCAAAATATCCTCCATTTGCGTGGCGCTGAGGCCGGCCGGATAGGTAACGTCCGGCAATTCGAGCACATCGACCAGGCGCTCCTCGGTGCGCAGCGACTTCCAAACCTCCATCCAGAAAAGCATGCCTTTCGAGCGGTCCGGCAGGCATTCCGGGCCAACATCGAGCAAGCGATGAATGGTTTTGGTGACGTCCGAAACCGAAATGTCGCATGAACCAGCGATGCGGGCGGCGTCTTCTCCCGTCAAATAGGCGCGTGCCCAAACCCAATAGATGCGATTACCGCGCCAGACGACTTCTTCATCCGGAAGATTGTCGTAAGTATTTGTGGAGTGAACGTACAGAATCTTGTGGCGCAAGAAAGAGAGCGTCTTGATCGGGTCTAGCGCGTCGAGCGCGATCGAGCTGCAAAGCTCCAGGTGCTCTTTTACCGTGGAGCGCGAACGCTCCAGCGTGGAGAGCGAATAGTCGCCGAGCAAAAATCGGAGGCGCGGGTAGAAGTTCGTGCCGCGCTCGCGATCGACCTCGGCAAAGCGGTCTAGCCACATCCGCGCGCGCGTGCCCATGCCCACGCCGATTTCCAGCAGGAAAACTTCCGCCGGAAGCTGATTGCGCGTTTCGAGATCTTTGAGCAGAGCCCAGAATTCGGCGACGGAATCGGAAATGGCCTCGGTATTGTGGCCGTCGGATTTTCCGCCTGGCAGCGCTTGCTCGTAGGGCTTGCCGCTGGCCGCCTCCCATTCCTTCAGGCGTTGCCAATAGAGACGGTTGAATTGCCAGGCGATGCTATCGCGAAACGACTGGAAATCTTCGAGATATAACCGGCCGGCGGAGCCCTTCTCGGCAGCTTTTGCGGAGCAGATCGCTTTGCGCAGAGACTCGCGAAACGCGCCTGGGGCGACCTGCCGCGAATCGATGCGAATCTCGCTGGGAAACTTGCCGCCGCGATCGCCCGGAGGGAGCGTCACCGTTACGGGTTCGCGAAAATTCTGCTTGTACTGGAGCCAGTCCAAATAGATTTGCAGACGCGCGAACTGCGCGGGTTCCATATCTTTTTCCGCGAGGAGCGCGAGGACGGCGCTGACGACATCGGCGGTGGTGGCCGCCGCAGAATCGCGCCGCGTGTGGTTAAGATGCAAAATCATGTTTGGGCCGGAGCGCTGCGCGCCTGGGCAGTCTCAGGTTTTACGGCGCCACGCTTCAAGCTTTGGGATGATATGTAACTTCTGGCTACCAGAACAAGCGTGATTCACGAACGCCGAAGCCTCTGCGCCATCGGCAACCAAACGTGCGAGTTGGCTCGACCCAGAAAAAAAGGCGGACCGACGATGCCGATCCGCCTTTGAATCAAACGAGATCCGTTGAAGCAGCTTACCGAGCCGAAGCAGTCCGCCATCCGGGCGCGTAGTCCTTGCGCACGACTTCCGAGTATGGGACAGGGCTGACGCGCGCCCGGATTTCGATCTGCTTGTGGCGCTCGACGGTGGTCTTTTTCGAACCGCCGCCTTCCTCGCCCCACGTAAGGATGACGTCGTTGCCCACCTCGATATCGGGATCGACCACGCCGAGCGACAGCATGGAGCGCTCGTTGTAGCTGTAGCCGCTGAACATCGAGAGGCCGACGTTCTTGCCGTGCGCGGTGACTTTGTCGTATGAAGCGGACGTGTAGTTCGAAAGCGGCAGGTCGATGTACTTGTAATGCTCGCCTTGCTTCAAGAGCGACGCGAAGACTTTCAGCACGTCCTCGGAATTCCAGGCGAACGTCACCTTCTTCCGCTGCGGCTCCTTGGACATTTTCTCGAGCGCTTCGCGGCCGATGAAGTCGTGATCGAACTTCACGAACGGCCCGTAGCCCATCTCGTAGGGTGTAACGTAGTAGTCTTCGATGTTGTTGGAGTAGAAGCTGCCGCCGATCGAGCCCATGGCTTCGTAGCTATCGCCCGGGAGCCACTGGCGGTAAGCCTTCATCTTCTCGCCGGTGTAAACCGCCGGAAGAGGCGAAGGAATCCAGCCGGACTCCAGCGTGTTGGTGGCGTACGCGCGCGAACCGACCTCGCGCATGCCGTAGTCCTTGCCTGCCGCGACGATGGCCGCCTTGATTTCCTCGCGCTCCTCGTAAGGCCCCCAAATCTCCAGGCCCGGAGCACCGGCCATGCCGTGGCGCAGCGCGCGGACCTTGCGCCCGTTGATATTGATGTAGCCCATGTTGAAGAATTTGATCTCGGGCGCCGGACCGCCATTGAGCTTGTCGATGATCTGGGGCGCGTTGGGTCCCTGTATCTGATAGCGGTACACGGTGCGGATGACCGCTTTGCCGCGCGGGTTCGAGGGCGAGCGGTCGTCTTTGGTAATTTCGACGTTGTATCCGCCGGTTGCGGCATGGAATTCGATCCAGTTGGCCGCCGGCGCGCGTCCCACGAAAACCAGGTGGTTCTGCTCCAGGTGAAACAGAATGCCGTCGCCGATCACGTGGCCATCGTAGCTGCACGGTGCAAACTGCTTGGCCCGATCCACCGGGAACTTGGCGAAGCTATTCGTCGCCAGATATGAGAGCAGCTTCAGGGCATCGGGGCCTTTTACATAAATATTGGCCATGTGGTGCGACTGATCGAAAAGTACGGCGGTCTCGCGCCAGGCGCGCTGTTCGTCGCGCCAGTTGGAATATTCCGGGGGCACTACGGGATAAACGTAAGCTCCGATTTGCGAGTTGCGGAGCATGTTCACCGGGTTTCCGGCAGTCTTTAACACATCCTCGAAACTCTTGTTGCTCATCTCGTTTCCTCTCCTAATGAGGGGGAATTTGTACGTGGCGTTTGAGCCCAGCGGCGAAAACGGCACCAAATAAGCTACAGAAATTGCGACGTTTTTGCAAGGAAAGTCGCAGTAAGAGGGAAAGCGAGTCCGGTCCGCAGGGATGGTACGCAGGGTACCGGCTAGATTTCGAATCGATTTCATCGCGCCAAGATTGTGTTCACGAAATCATCTTGAGCTTCGAAAGCCCAAACGCTTCGAGCACCTTCAGCAGCTCGCGATGGCCGAAGGCGGCCGCGGGCGAGGCAAATCCGACCTTCTTGTGCGCGCCGAGCGCCAGCGTGTGTGCCGCGTAGGCCTGGATGAGACCCGTCTGGCGGTAGCAGCACGTTCCGAAGAGCACGCACTGGACGTAATCCGTGCTGCCACGGCCCACAACCACGTCGATCGTTCGCTGCGTGCGTGAATTTTCGCGCGGAGGCGTGGCGCCCTGCACCGCGTTGGCCATTTCGGCTAGCTTCTTTTCTTGCTCGGCTTTGGGCAGCGGCCGGATTGATTCTTCGAAAAGCTTCTCCGTCGCCAGCACGCCTTCCATGATCTCGCGATTCAGCAAGCCGCCGAACGAGCGCACGTTGGCAATCTGCGGCTCGTTTTTGTACCAGACGGGATGCGGAAAGCCGCCCCAGCTCAGCGCCAGCTGCGTCCGCAGGTAGCCGGGGACGATCACTTCGTACGGTTTCGCCCGCGCCCAGGGCTTGTAGCGATTCTGCTCGGTATAAAAGCCGTCGGTTTGGATGACGGCGAAAATCGTCTGCGTGGAGCCGAAGGTCGGCATGCCGTCGAACATGGACAAAATCTCCAGCGTATCGACGTTGGCGGTTTCCATGCACACGCGCGCCGCGCAATCGCTGGGCGCAGACATGAACGCGGTCGCTGGCGCGACCAGCAAACCATTCGCGGCGAATTTTTCGCCCCAATGCTCGGCGATTTGGCGGTGCCACGCCTGCTCGCCGGCGATATCGATGTAATGGCAGCCCGCCTTCAACGCGGCCTCGACAACCGTGGGCCCATAATAGATGAACGGGCCAACCGTATTGCAAACCACCTTGGCGCCGGAAAAGAGTTTCGTCAGCGCATCGACGGAGTGCCCGGCTTCGACGATCTCATAATCCGCCGTTTCGATGCCCGGCACGCGGCTCATCACGTCCTGGATTTTGGCTTTGTTGCGCCCCGCGGCGATGAACGGCACGTTGTATTCGCGTAGATATTCAGCCACCAGCCGTCCGGAAAACCCGCTCGCGCCGTACAAAACCACCGGTCTCTTGTCCGCCATGATCATCGCCTCCCCGCATTGACGTGCCTTGATCTGCACGACAGCATCTTATACACTCTACCCGCGCGCCTCCCGTTCCTGATAGGCCCGGATTTTTCGCACTACCGCGCTAGCCAAAGGCCGGATTTTACGCTAAAGTGCCATTCTAGCTAATAGGCACCTTTCGGCCACTAAGTACCCACGGAGTGTTCTCGTGAAAGACACCGATTGTCCCGTACAATTCACCACCGAAGTTATCGGTGGCAAATGGAAGCCGCTGATCCTGTTTCACCTCGAACGCGGCACGCGGCGCTTCAACCAACTACAAAAGCTGATCCCTCATTCGACGAAGAAGATGCTCACCAAGCATCTCCGCGAGCTCGAACGCGATGATATCGTGCATCGCAAGGTCTACGCCCAGGTACCACCGCGCGTCGAATACTCGCTCACGCGCCACGGACAGAGCCTGCGGCCGATTCTGCGGGCGATGTCCGCCTGGGGAAAGAGCCATCGCGCCCGCTACGGCGCGCGCAAGCTTTAGCATGATGGTGCCGCCGCCCCGGCTCGATTTTCCCGCGGCGCAGCGTAAGCCGCCGGCACAATATACAGTTCGGCAGATGTGGAGCTCGGCGTTAGGCACGACGAAGGCGATGCTGAAACCTCTGATCACCGGCGCGCGTCTGTTTGAGTAGTGTGGGACCTAGCGGATCCCTCGTCAGCAACCCGGAGAGATGTGATTCTATTCAATTCCACACGATCAAATGATATGAATATGGCCGTTTATTGGCAAAGCTAGGGCTCAAGGCCAAGGTCGATCGAACGCGAAATCCCGGAGGGATTACTTTTATGAAGCTGGTTTACCGCAGTGCGATTCTCGCGGCCTGCGCCGCGCTGATTTTCCTGATGGCGGCCCAATGGCGAAGCGCGCGGGCGCAGACAGCCGGTCAGCCGGACAACAGCACCAACAACGTCTTCAACGATTTCCATCAGGAGACGCCCGGCCATATCCATCACATCACGGCGGCCGATTTGCCGCAGCCGTACGCGACGAAATCATCGGCTGTGTTTTCGCGGCCGGTGCCGCGGCCGGCGGACGTGTGGCCGCAAGCGCCAGCGGGATTCAAGGTCCAGCTTTATTCGACCGATCTGAACGCGCCGCGCATCATCGTGAAGGCCCCGAACGGCGACCTATTCGTCTCCGAGACGAATACCGGCAAAGTCATGGTGCTGCACGGCATGACCGCCGACGGAAAAGCCGAGCAAGTTTCCGAATTTGCGAGCGGCCTGCGCTTGCCATTTGGCATCGCGTTTTATCCGCGTGGAGCGAACCCGCAGTACGTGTACGTCGCCGATACCGACAAGGTGGTGCGCTATCAGTATCAGAACGGCGATCTAAAGGCGCGCGGGCCTCAGGAAGTGATCGTTCCCGATCTTCCCGCCGGCCCAAACCACTTCGCGCGAGGTGTCGCTTTTTCGCTGGACGACAAGCAGATGTTCATCTCCGTCGGCTCGCACTCGAATGTTCCTCCGGCCACCGATCCCGATCCGGACCCGCTCGAATTTCATCGCGCCGATATCCTGGTGGCGAATCCCGACGGCTCGAATTTGCAGGTTTATGCCAGCGGCATCCGCAACGGATCCGGCCTGACGGTGAATCCGAAAACAGGCGAAGTCTGGACCTCCGTCAACGAACGTGACGAAATCGGCGACAATCTGCCGCCGGACTATGTCACTCATGTGCAGGAAGGCGGCTTCTATGGCTGGCCCTGGTATTACACCGGCGACCATCAGGATCCGCGATTCCCGGGAAAGCATCCCGAACTGGCAAATAAAGTGATCGTCGCCGACGTGCTGCTTGAGCCGCATAACGCCTCTCTCGGTCTCACCTTCTATGAGGGCAAGCAGTTCCCGAAGCAATATCGCGGACAGCTATTCGTGGCCGAGCACGGTTCATGGAATCGATCCATTCGCACCGGCTACGAAGTGATCATGGCCTTTATGAAGGATGGCCACGCGACCGGATCTTACGAGGACTTTCTCACCGGGTTCGTGCTGCCCGACGGCAATTGCTGGGGACGGCCGGTGGGAGTGGCCGTTGCGCAAGATGGCTCGTTGATCGTCACCGACGACGGCTCGAACTCCGTCTGGCGCGTGAGCTATCAAAAGTAAGGCCGAAGTTCGTTTTCGAAAAAGTGTGGAATTGGCCTAACGCCAGTGGTGGGTCAGTTTGGATTGTGAAGATTCAAATTGACCCGGCACCGAAGTTTCCGTGATTAACTTGAAGTCTAGGATGGGTGTAGGATTGTCTCCCCACGATTTCGGCGAAGGAGGATAAGGAATGGCTACTGCGACTCAGGCAATTTCCGTCAACGAAAATGTAACGAAGTACGTTGCCAAACCCCGCAAAATGCTGATCAACGGCAAGTGGGTGGACGCTGCTTCGGGCAAGACGTTTCCTACTTACAATCCGGCCACCGGCGAAGTGCTCGCCCGGGTCGCCGAGGGCGACAAGGAAGATATCAACCGCGCCGTCGCGGCGGCTCGCGCAGCTTTCGAGAAGGGACCTTGGCGCAATCTGACTCCCTCCGAGCGCGGCCGCGCCATCTGGAAGCTCGCCGATCTGCTGGAGCAGAATCTCGAGGAGTTCGCACAGCTCGAATGCCTCGATCAGGGCAAGCCGCTGGTGATGGCGCGCATGATGGACGTTCCGTACTCGGCGGACCAGCTGCGCTATTACGCGGGCTGGGCCACGAAAATTGAGGGCGCGACGATCCCCATTTCGGCGCACGGCGCGAAATTTTTCGCGTACACGTTGCGTGAGCCCGTGGGCGTGGTGGGACAGATCGTCCCGTGGAACTTTCCGCTGGTGATGGCCACGCTGAAGCTCGCGCCCGCTCTTGCGGCCGGCTGCACCATGGTGCTGAAGCCGGCGGAGCAAACGCCTCTCACAGCGCTCCGGCTCGGCGAACTGATCCAGGAAGCCGGGATACCCGACGGCGTGGTGAATATCGTCACTGGCTACGGCGAAACCGCCGGGGCGGCACTCGCCGCGCATCCGGACGTGGACAAAATCGCGTTCACCGGCTCGACGGAAGTTGGAAAGCTGATCGTTCACGCCGCGGCGGGCAATTTGAAGAAAGTGTCGCTCGAACTCGGCGGAAAATCCCCCAACATCGTCTTCCAGGACGCGGATATCGAAAGCGCGATCCCCGGCGCGGCAAACGGTATTTTCTTCAATCAAGGCGAGGTCTGTTGCGCGGGATCACGGCTCTACGTCGAAGACAAGCAATTCGACAAAGTCGTCGACGGCGTATCGCAAATCGCGTCGCAGATTCGCGTCGGTCCTGGTATGGAGCCAACAAGCCAGATGGGGCCGCTCGTTTCCGAAGAACAGCTCAATCGCGTGTGCAGCTACCTGGAATCAGGTCTCGCCGAAGGCGCAAAAGCCGCGACAGGCGGCAGCCGGCAAGGCGACAAGGGCTACTTCGTGAAACCCACGGTCCTCGTCAACACCACCGAAAAAATGAAAGTGGTGCGCGAGGAGATTTTCGGGCCGGTCGTCACCGTGATGCCCTTCAAAGACGTAGACGATCTGGTTGCCAAGGCCAACAATACTCCCTACGGCCTCGCCGCCGCGGTTTGGACGCGCGATGTGAAGAAAGCGCATCGCATCGCCGCCGAACTCCGCGCCGGAACCGTGTGGGTCAATACCTATGGCGTTCTCGACTCGGCGATGCCTTTCGGCGGATACAAGCAGTCGGGCTGGGGCCGCGAGATGGGCAAAGAGATGCTCGATCTTTACACGCAAACAAAGTCGGTCTGCATGCCGATCAGCTAGCAGGCGGCAAGCAGCACGAAAACGCGTCATCAGGCCCGCGCTGTTTTTCACGCAGCGCGGGCTTTTTCATTTGATCGAATGCGCCTGCGCTTTGGCTGCGTCCCAGCGCAGGGGAATCCCGCTCCCGCTAATGTCCCAGTAGATGAACTGCGTCTGACGCATCAGCGGCGCGAGGGTTTTCATGATTCCGCTGTGCGGGATGCCGTGCGCGAATTTCATGATCGATTGCCGATCTTCCCACGCGGAAAGCGTCCAGAAATTTAGCCGCAAGATATCGGCGTCCATCGCGTATCCGAGCAAGCCTTTCGAGCGCGCCAGTTGCCGCCGCGTCTGAAGGGTCAGCAACATGAACTGAGGCAGCGTGCGAAAGTGCTTGAGCGGCAAAAACGTCAGCAGCGCAACGTATTCCCGCCCTTCGATTGGCTTCGAGAAGCTTTTCCAGGGTAGTGGCGCCATCGAGGTTCCCTGCTTGGCCCCAGACGGAGCCCAGTAGTTTTCTCGTCCTCGAGCACATCTATTTTTGTACAATTCGCCTTCTGGACCAAACGATGAATTCTGCCAAAGACACGCCTGGGACGAAAAACGCGTACGACACGGGCGATTGGCAGTGGCCCGATTCTCTCGACGCGCTCGTCGCCGCGCCGGACCACCACAAGCTGCTCTTCGAGAACGAACGCGTCCGGCTGCTCGAAGTCCGCATCCCTCCCGGCGCGTTCGTGCCGGTGCATACGCATCGCTGGCCGAGCGCCATCTACGTAGCCGCGCAAAGCGACTTCATCCGGCGCGACGGCGAAGGTAACGTGCTCTTCGATAGCCGTACGGTGGGCCCTCCGCCGGAGAAACCGTTCGTCCAATGGACCGGCCCGCTGCCGCCACACTCGGTCGAAAACGTCGGCTCGCGCGAGATCCTGCTGATCACCACGGAGTTGAAGGAACCGCCGGCCTCAACGTAACGTCTCCCATGCGGACGATCCCGGCGCTTCGCCGGGGACAAAGGCCTGCGTGCGGTTGCAAAGCCAATTTTGTTGGTTCGAGGGCGCTTGCTGTGTTATAGATTTGCGCCGTCCGGGTGCCTGTGCGCATTCGGACCGTGCAGCATCGCGTTGCGAATTGTGATCCGAGTCAGTGTGGGATTCGGAAGAAGAGACAAGGGGGAATACCTTGAAGACTTTCAGTAGAGCGATTTTGATTTTGCTCTTTTCGACTGGCACTTTATTTGCGAGCGCCGCCGTCGCCGCGCCGGCAGCGAAAAAGCTCCCGGCCAAGTGCGATAAGGCGTGTCTTACGGACGCGGTAAACAACTATATCGCCGCGCTCGTGGCGCACGATCCATCGCAGGTTCCGCTCGCATCCAACGTCGAGTTCGTGGAAAACACGAAGGATTTGAAACCGGGCGAAGGCCTTTGGAAAACGGCCTCCGCGCCGCCGGCCAACTTCAAAATTTACGTGCCCGATCCGGTTTCCGAGGAAGTGGGCTTCCTGGGCGTGATCCAGGCCGATAACAAGCCGATCATTCTGGCGCTGCGGCTAAAAGTTCGCCACGGCGAAATCGTCACCGCAGAGCATCTGATCGCTCCAGTTGGCGGCAGGCCCGGCCTTCCCAGCCCCCTGAAGAACCTGGAAGAGACGCCTAAAGCGTTTCGGACGGACGTGCCGGCCAGCGAGCGCGATTCACGCGCGGACATGATCCGCATCGCGTCGATGTATTACCCGGCGCTTTCGCACCAGGACGTCAACAACGCGCCGTTCGCAGATGACTGCGTGCGCCACGAAAACGGCATGCAGACCGTCGCCAATCCCAAGCCCGCGAAGATTACCTCGGCCATGTCGCTCTTGGGCTCCTACAGCTGCGCCGCGCAAATCAAGACCGGTACCTTCAACTACATCACGCGCATCGAGCCGGTCCGCGTGATGATCGCCGATCCGGCCACCGGCCTGGTGATGGGCCTGTCGCAGTTCCGCCAGCCGATGGCGACGCACGTCTATAAGCTCACGGGCGTTCCTGGATACCCGACCACGACCATAAATTCCAAACCATTCGATCTTCCCGCCGCGCATATCTTTAAGGTTTACGGCGGCAAGATTCACCAGATCGAAGCGATGGGCTTCGTCATGCCCTACGATTCGAAAACGGGTTGGGAAAGTTA
>JASHWB010000155.1 GCA_030044295.1 Candidatus Acidiferrales bacterium | reverse complement strand
AGAAAGTTCATGAGCGGCTACCTCGGCGGAGTTTGGAGTGCCTGCGTTGATCCAAGTGGTCATTTAGTAGGAGCTGATGCCGGGGGGGTGTCTGAAAGCCGGCGGATCAAGACGGCACCAGTAAACGATGGGGCGACTGGCGTCATGGCGTTTGCACGGGCTGGCATTTCCCGCTTTCCTGTGAGCGACGATTCTTCGGCAGAAACACAGCGAACGCTCCAGCCTATCTCAGGGTATCAAACAAGCCGCCGCACTCCACATAAATTGGCGAATCGAGAGGTGGGTCGGGTTGAATTTTCACTGTTTGTGTCACGATCAAGAAAATTCAAACTGCCTCACGACGCGGAGTGAGAATCTTTGAGATGGCCGGTTACTTCGGCGGGAGTTTCGGACGGCCCGCGTTGATCCACGCCGTCATCCAGTAGGAGCCAATGTCGGTGGAGGCATCGGAGAGTTGCCGGACAAGGATGGCGCCCGCCTGGGCGTAAAAGCGGTCGTAGTACGCGTCCGAGTAGCTGGAGAGATCTTCGTGCGCCAAGCGGTCGCCGTTCAGGATGTTTTCGAGCCACGCATGCGCGCCAAGCACCATTTCGAACGCATGGTCGGTTGGATCCTTGATGTACATTGCTTCGTTGGGCTTGACGAAGAAGAATAGCTGATAGCGATCCACCAACCCGCCGCCGAAACGCAGATTCACGCCTGGCTGATCGGAAAGATCCCCGTCACTGTCAGTCGTCGTGTTGAAGGGATCGTGGGCCGCGGCGACGTAATGGGCGAGCGCTGCGGCCGCTAGTTTAGCGGCCTGCCAATCCTGCGATTCGAGAGCCTGGGTGAGTCTCTGGCTATAAACGCCTATCTGCCAGGGAAGCAGACCGTATTTGTCGATCGTGCGATGGCCGTATTTGTGCACGGCGGCGGCGTAGGAGCGCGGAAGATCCGAGAAGGGGAACGAGCCGTAGTGATCGAGGGCGATAAAGCCATTTTCTTTGTCGGCTGCACTCGCATCAGCGGATACTTCCGAATCCGTGACGTGCTGGACAAGAAAGCGGCGGTTGGAATCGAAAAAGGTGCCTATTTCGGGCGGCAACGTGTCCACGGCTTTGTTGGTGACGAGGCGCTCGGCATTCGGTCCCCAGGCGAATGCGCGGGGAACGGCGACAAGGACAAGGGCGCATAGCAGCAGTGAGCACGAGAGCCGGCCAGCAGGGAGCCTCAGCGGCTTAAGCCGCTTTGATGTTGCGATCTGTCTGTCGTGGCTAAAGCCACGACCCACAAACCGTCTCCCCATCAAGACGCGTCTCCTTGCGGCGCCGCGATGATACGCTCCGATCCGAGCGTGCTGTGGCGGCGGCCGTAGAAGTGATAAACGAACAGGCCAATTACCAGCCAGATGAAAAATCGCAGCCAATTTTCGACGGTCAGGCTGGCCATCAATACAAAACAGCATACGACCGAGGCGATGGGAATCCAAGGGCTCGCGGGAACGCGAAAGGCGCGCGGGCGGCCTGGTTGCTTCCGGCGCAGGATCAGCACGGCGAGCGACACGAGTATGAACGCGAAGAGCGTGCCGATGTTGGAAAGATCGGCGAGCGTGCCGATATCGAATATTCCGGCGGGAATGGCCACGACGATTCCGGCGACCCAGGTAGCGACGTCTGGCGTGCGGAATCGTTTGTGCACGCGCGAAAAAGCGCCGGGAAGCAGGCCGTCGCGAGACATGGCGAACCAGACGCGCGCCTGTCCGAGCTGAAATACAAGAATCGACGAAATCATGCCCAAGAGCGCGCCCGCGGTCACCCATCGATTCACGCCGTTGAGGCCGATGGCTTCGAGCGCCTGCGCGACGGGCGCGGCGTTGTCGAGCGTGGTCCAATGCTGAATTCCGGTGAGTACCAGTGCGACCGCGATGTAGAAAAACGCGCAGACGAAGAGGGAAATAAGAATGCCGATGGGCAAATCGCGCTTCGGATTTTTGCACTCCTCCGCGGCAGTGGAGACAGAATCGAAGCCGATGTAGGTGAAGAAAACGATTGCGCCGCCGGTGAGCACTCCCTGAAAGCCGTTGGGCGCAAAGGGATGCCAGTTCGATGGATGAATGTATTTGCTGGCAAAGACGCAGAAAATCACGATGGCCAGCAGTTTGATGCCGACCATGATGTTGTTAGCGCCGGAAGATTCGCGGATTCCCACGACCAGCAGCACCGTGAGCAACATCACGATGACGAAACCCATGATGTTGAAATGCAGCGCCCAGCCGGTTTCGGGCGAATAGGCAGGTGTGCTGAGCGCGTCTGGAATACGCAAGTGGAAGGAATCGAGCAGGCTATTGATGTAAGCCGAAAATCCGACGGCAACGGCCATATTGGAAACGGCGTATTCGAGGATTAGATCCCAGCCGATGATCCAGGCGATCAGTTCGCCGAGCGTTGCGTAGGTGTAGGTGTAGGCGCTGCCGGCGATGGGAATCATCGAGGCGAGTTCCGCGTAGCAGAGGCCGGCGAGCCCGCAAACGACGGCCACGATGAAAAACGAGAGCGCGATGGCGGGACCGGCGCCGGGACGTCCGGTGATGCCAAGCGCATGCCGGCCGTGCATCAGCACTTGCAGCAGCGGCGCTTTCAGGATCGACGGAAACTCGACTTGCTCGCCAGCGGCAGCCGTGCCGGTGAGGACGAAAATGCCGCTGCCGATGATGGCGCCGATGCCGAGCGCCGTCAGGCTGACCCAACCGAGCGATTTTCGCAGACGCTTATCGGGCCGGTCGGCGTCGGAGATAAGCTGATCGATGCTTTTGGTGCGGAAAAGCTGTGGGTCCAATCGGCACCTTTTGTGGTGAATCGGGAAACTCTACCTTGCGCGGAGCGAACGCGCAACCGGTGATCACGCAACGTTATTGCCGATCGCCGATCCCGGCGCTGAGATTCTTCGTCGTCGCAAAAGCGCACGATTTCCGCGCGACCAGAGGGCGAGGCGGCGCCCCTGCCGCCGAAAAAAAGACAGCCGGCGAGACGCCGGCGCTACGAGACGAGGCTACGCGAGTTGGAGGTGGGCGTAGCGCTCGATGAGTTTCTTGGGGCCGTAATCCTGGAAACTGACGGTTAGGCGGCGGTCCTCGCCCTCGCCATCCACTTCGATGATTGTGCCGAGGCCATATTTCGGATGGCGGACGCGCTTCCCAACGAGCGGGTCCTTTGATTGCAACGGCTTGGCTACGGGAGGAGCCGGCGAACGGCCATACGATGAGGAGCGTGGGCGCGAGCTGGGCGCGCGCGACGATGAACCCCGGTTGTAGCGATCCCAGCCGTAGGCGTTGCGCGCGCGGCCGTAATCATAGCCCGAGGAGAATTCGGGATCGGGCTCGTAGTGGCGCGTTTCACCGGGTTCGGATTGCGATCCTGCCGCGGCTTCGATCAAGTCACCGGGAATTTCAGCCAGAAAACGCGAGGGGATCGATGCGCGCAGGCGATCTTCGCCATACGAGCGGCGATAGACGGCTCGCGAAACAACCAGCGCTTTTTTCGCGCGGGTCATTCCGACGTAGAACAGGCGGCGCTCCTCCTCGATTTCGGCGTTGGTGTTGAACGAACGACTATGCGGCAGTACGCCTTCTTCCAGCCCGGCGAGAAAGACGGCGTCGAATTCGAGGCCTTTGGCGCTGTGAAGGGTCATCAGCGAGATCGTGGCGGCCTCGTCGTATTCATCGGAATCGCTGACGAGCGCCGCATGATCGAGCAGGTCTTCGAGCGTTTGTCCCTGTTCGGTGGCTTCGGCCATGGCGTTCGATAACTCACGCAGGTTTTCAGCGCGCGACGTGTGCTCCAGATTGTCCTGCTGCTCCACCCAATCGAGATATCCCGTGCGGTCAAGCACCCGCTCGATCATGGTCGCAGGCGGCAGCTCGCGGCATTCCTCTCGCAACGCTTCCATCATTTCGTAAAACGATCGAAGCGACGCGGGGAATTTTTTGCCCTGGGTGAGTTCGCCCGAAGCGATAGCGTCCCATAACGGCTTGCCCATTTCGCGCGCGCGCGTTTCCAGCGCGACTACGGTAGCGGCGCCAATGCCGCGCGG
>JASHWB010000154.1 GCA_030044295.1 Candidatus Acidiferrales bacterium | reverse complement strand
GCAACCGGGATTTCGCTTCGGACGCACCGACCCTTTGACAGATCCCCAGGGCCGCAACATCGTCTTCACTGTGATGCTGGCTGCGAACTTCTACCACCAGCCAAATCTGGTCGAGAAGGTGCTCGGGCCGACGATCAATCAACATCAAATTTTCAGCGAGTCGTCGGTCCTGGCTCGCCTCCAAAGCGGCCAGTTGGACGCTTGCTCGGCATACAAGATCCAGCCGGGACCTTTCGACCTGCCTTATGTCTCGCTGCCTCGCCAGATCAACTTGAGCTCGGAAAACGTGCGTGAAGAAAATCCGGACCTGGCGCTCACCATCGCCGGTAAGACGTATCATCCGGAGCCTCTGATTTACTATGCGGCGGCGCTCACCGGCGCGCCGGACCCGAAGGGTGCGACTGAGTTTGTACAATGGCTGAAGAACAGCGAAGCACAATCGATCTTCCGGCGCTATCACTACGACCCGGCGGACGGAGCATCAACACTCCGCGCATGAGCGAGGGCCGGAGCTGGATGGCGCGCGCGGGCGCGGCCTTGCTGGCTCTGGCGCTTCTCTATCCTCTCTCGGCGCTGTTTGCACGCATCGGTGCATGGCAGTGGAGCGCGCAGGTGCGGGAACCTGCTTTAGCGTCGGTGCGCGTGTCGCTGGTGCTCACGGCGATCGCCATGGTCATTGTCGTCGTGCTCGGCACGCCAATGGCCGCTTACATCGCGCGTTGCAGTTCGAAGGAACGGCTCGTGTGGCAGGCGGCCCTGCTCGTTCCGATTCTGCTGCCGCCGCTCGCGCTGGGAATTCTGTTCACGCTCGCCTTCGGTCCCTTCGGCGGCGTGGGCCGCCTATTGCAGCATTACGGCGTCGCGATGACGAACAATGCTCCCGCTTTCGTGGTCACGCAGGTGTACGTTGCGATGGGATACTACGTGCTCGGCGCGGTTGCGGCGCTGGATGCCGTTCCTTCGATGCTCCAAAAGCAAGCTGCCTTGCTCGGTTTGACGCCTGCGAGGGTGTTTTTCCGCGTTACATTGCCTCTCGCACGTCTGGGACTGGCCGTGGCGCTGAGCATCGCCTGGGTGCGCGCTGTCGGAGAATTCGGCGCGGTGGTCGTCACGGCGTATTATCCTTCCGGCATGCCAGTGCAGCTCTGGGTCGATTTGCAAAGTTACGGATTACCGGCAGTGATGCCGTTGCTCGTTATTTTTCTTGCCGTCGCCCTGCCTCTACCATGGCTGGCGCACGTCCTGGCGCAGCGCCGAAGCAATGCTTGACGCGCACTTCACTAAGCGCCGCCGCGATTTCACGGTGAGCTTTTCGCTGGAACTGGGTTCCGGAGAGTCCCTCGGCCTGTTCGGTGCGTCTGGCGCTGGCAAGAGCACCGTGCTTGCATGCATCGCTGGGATCGAAGATCCCGACGACGGCCATATTCATCTGGCCGATGCCCGTCTGTTTCCGCCGCCACTCCCGCTGCATCGCAGGCCGATTGGCTATCTCACGCAAGAGCCAAGCCTTTTCCCGCATCTCTCCGTCCGAGACAACATTACATTCGGTTTGTCCAAGGCCGAGCAGGCGGATACGGAGCATGCCGACTGGATCGCCACGTTGAAGAACCGGCTAAAGTTAGCGCCGCTTTGGAGCGCGCCCGCATCGCGCATTTCAGGGGGACAAGCGCGCCGCGTTGGCTTGGCAAGGATGCTCGCGCGAAGGCCGCCTTTGGTCCTGCTCGACGAGCCGTTTGCCGGGCTCGATCGTCAGCTTGTGCGCGAACTGATCGACGACCTGGTCTTTTGGAGCAAGAGCATCGGGTTCAGCATGATTGCCGTGGATCACCGCGCGGATGTGTTGATGCGGCTTTGTCCTCGAATGGCTATCGTCCTGGAGCAAGGGCAGATCGTTCAGCGCGGATCATGGGCCGAGCTTTGCGGCGCCCCTGCCACTCCGCTTCTGCGCTCCCTGCTCGCGCCGCTCTGAATCCAACGCGCTTCTCTGGGCATCCTATTGGCTCTGCGGGAGTTACATGCGGATGGATACGGCATCTAAATGGTTGACCTTATTGACTGGCCGGGCTTTATCGCTTACCCTGTAGGCTGAACTTTATATGAAACACCAGCCCCAGCGCACTTGTAGCACTTGTTGTAAGGGCACAAACGTGTGCTTCGCCGGGGCGCCGGACTTCATGATCTAGCTCGCAGCCAAACTAGGCCTGAACGCAACCCGCCCTTGGAGCAACTCCAAAGTGGCGGGCTTTTTGTTATAGGCCCTATGATCGGACGGGAAAACCAGAATGAGCACAGTAGAAATACAGCCAGCGCCGCTGCTGGAGGCGAGCCGCCTGGAGCATTTGAAGATGCTCGAAGCCGAAAGTATCTTCATTTTGCGCGAGGCCGCCGCCGAATTCGCCCATCCAGTGATGCTGTATTCCATCGGCAAAGATTCGTCCGTCATGCTGCGCCTCGCGCAGAAGGCTTTTTATCCAGGGAAGATTCCATTCCCGCTGCTGCACATCGATACCAGCTACAAGTTCCCGGAAATGATCGAATTCCGCGACTGGTATGCGCGGCACGTGGGCGCCGAACTGATCGTCCATAAAAATCAGAAGGCGCTCGATGAAGGCGCCAACCCTTACGACTTAGGCACGCAGAAGTGCTGCGGCTTGCTGAAAACGCGCTCGCTCCTCGATGGCCTTGCCGAAGGAGGCTTCGACGCGGCTTTTGGCGGCGCCCGGCGCGATGAGGAAAAATCCCGCTCCAAGGAGCGCGTCTATTCCTTCCGCGATTCCCTCGGCCAATGGGATCCCAAGAATCAGCGCCCCGAGCTTTGGAACCTCTACAACGGGCGCCATCATAAGGGCGAAAGCATTCGCATTTTTCCGCTCTCGAATTGGACGGAGTTCGACGTCTGGCTCTACATCCACGCGGAGAATATTCCCATCGTGCCGCTCTATTTCTCGAAAGAGCGCGAAGCGGTGGTCCGCGGCAATTCGATCTTGCTCCTGCAAACCGGAGTGCACCTGCTGCCTGGAGAAAAGCCGCAGATGATCAAATGCCGCATGCGCTCTCTTGGCTGCGTGCCTTGTACGGGCGCAATTCGATCGGATGCCGACACGGTTCCGAAAATTATCGAAGAGATGATCTCCTTCCGCCGTTCCGAGCGCGAGAACCGCGTCATCGATCACGACGAAGAAGGCTCGATGGAACTCAAGAAGCGGGAGGGCTACTTCTGATGGCCACCACTCCTGTCGAGCCGACCCCGCAAATACAGAATGCGGCTTCGAAGCCTGTCTCCGCGGGCACCTTGTTGCGTTTCAGCACCGCCGGAAGCGTCGACGACGGCAAGTCCACTCTGATTGGACGTTTGCTATATGACAGCCAGGCGGTCTTGGAAGATCAGCTCGCCTCCGTCAAGAAAAGCAAAATCAACCGCGCTGCCGGCCCAATCGATTTCTCGCTCCTGACCGACGGCCTTCGCGCCGAACGCGAGCAGGGCATCACCATCGACGTCGCCTATCGATATTTTTCAACTCCTCGGCGAAAGTTCATCATCGCCGATACGCCCGGCCACGAGCAGTACACGCGCAATATGGCCACGGGATCATCCACGGCAGACGCTTCCGTGGTGCTTGTCGATGCCACCAAGGGCGTGCTGCGCCAGTCGCGCCGCCACGCGTACATCGCGCACTTGCTCGGAGTTCAGCACATCATCGCCGCCGTCAACAAAATGGACTTGGTTGGCTTTTCGCAAGATGTCTTCGAGCGCATCGTCGCCGAATTTCAGCAGTTCGCGAGTCAGCTTGGCATTCGCAACGTTTACGCTGTACCGGTCAGCGCGCTGGAGGGCGACAACGTTGTCCGCGGCAGCAAGCGCATGCCGTGGTTCACGGGACCCACACTCCTCGAGCATCTTGAAAACTTGCGGGCCACCGGCGCGTCGCTCGACGCTCCCCTGCGTTTTCCGGTCCAATATGTGATTCGGCCGGACGCGACCTTCCGCGGCTTTGCGGGCCAGGTCGCCTCGGGAACGCTGCGTGCCGGCCAGAACGTGATCGCGTTGCCTTCAAAAGTTAAAACGCGCGTACGCTCGATCATAGCTTTTGAAAGCGAGCCGCTGTCGGCCGCGCCGGGCGACTCGGTTACGGTCACTCTGGAAGACGAAATCGATATCAGCCGCGGCGACATGCTGGTCGCCGAGGAGCAGGTTCCTTCCGCCGGTACGGCGTTTCAAGCCATGCTCGTCTGGATGCATAACGAGCCGCTCGACCCGCACAAAATCTACTTGCTGAAACACACGGCGCGCACCGTTCGCGCGCGCATCCACCAGATTCGCTACCGTGTGGACGTCAACACTCTCGATCAGCTTCCCGCGAAAAAACTCGACATGAACGATATCGCCGCCGTGGACGTGAAGACCACCCTGCCGTTGTTCTTCGATCCGTACCGGCTGAACCGCACAACCGGCAGCTTCATCGTCATCGATCCGCTGACGAACGTCACCGTCGGCGCGGGCATCATCGAGCGCGCAATCGAAGAGCAGCCGCATACGTCGCAGCGGCGTAACAGCACCAAGGAAGAACGCATCCTGCGATTTGGCCATCCGTCTGGAGCGGTGTGGCTGAAGGGGCGTCCCCACGTTGCGGAGCTGCTGGAGCGCCGGCTATTCGACGAAGGTTGGCACGCGCAACTCGCCGGGCCCAACGATTTCCTGGCGCACGAACTCGTCACTGTGGCTAAGGCCTATCAACTTTCCGGCCACATCACCATATTTTCTCCCCTCGACGATGGGACCGATCAAAAACGTGTCGTCCGCGCGATTTACGGTCCGGATGCATTCTTCGCCGTGAAAATCGACGACGACACGGACGAGGAAGCCACCGAGCGCATCATGAAGGTGCTTCGCAAATGGCGCGACAAACAGTCCGACTCGCAAAAGGGGAGTTCATGAGCCAGACGCCGCTTCGCGAACGCTCTGAAAAGATGAGCCCCGAAGATTACGAGTCTCTTTCCGCCGATGCGGTGATCGATCGATTGCTTGCGGAAAACGCCGCAGCCGTCGAGCGGGGCTCAGTCTGCATCACCTGCAGCTTCCAGGCCGAAGACATGATCGTGCTGGACATGCTGCGGCAAAAGTTGCCGTCCGTGCCGGTGCTCTTCCTCGATACCGGCTACCATTTCGCCGAAACGTATGCCTACCGCGACCGCATGGCTGCCGAGTGGAATCTGAATGTGCGCAACTTGACTGCAAAGCAATCCGTTCCTGAACAGGAAGCACAGTTCGGAATCCTGAACCGCACCGATCCTAGCCGCTGCTGCCATCTCCGAAAAGTCGAACCGCTGTTCGAGGCTCTCGAGAACTTCGAGGTATGGTTCACCGGGTTGCGGCGCGAGCAGTCTCCCACGCGAAAGAATTTGAAGGTCGTCGAGCATCATCTGCTTCCCAGCGGCAGGGCGCTGCTGAAAGTCAGCCCGCTGGCGGCGTGGACCTGGGGCAACGTGTGGGAGCACACCGTGAGGCACAAGATCGATTATCTGCCGCTCTACGACTCCGGCTACCGCAGCATCGGCTGCGAGCCCTGCACGTCCATCCCCGCCGCGGGAGCCGACCCGCGCTCCGGACGTTGGGGCGGCAATAAGCTCGAATGCGGCATTCACACCGAATCGAAGCGATCTGACTGATGCAAATAGCGATCGGGTTCTTTATCGCGTTAGCCGTGGGGCTGACGGGAATCGGCGGTGGCAGCTTCACCGTTCCCGCTCTCGTGCTGCTCGTGGGATTGTCCGCGAGAATGGCGGTGGGAACGGCATTCGTTTACGCCGGTGCCATCCGGTTGATCGCCGCGCCGTTTTATCTGGCCGGCAAGCATTTTCACCTTCGTTATCTTTGGCTCATGCTCCAGGGCGCCATTCCGGGTTTGCTTCTGGGGACCTACCTGCTGCACCTGCTTAGCGGCAATGCCGATAGCCCGATCGTCGTCATTCTCCTTGGTCTGCTGCTTGCTGCCTCGTCAGGCATATCGTTCGCT
>JASHWB010000153.1 GCA_030044295.1 Candidatus Acidiferrales bacterium | reverse complement strand
TCTGAAATCGCAAACCATTGCGCGCGAGGAAATTCGCGAACAGCTCGAAGCTGTCCTCGATCTGGAGCGCCTGACCAGCCGCATTACGCTCGGCGCCGCCATGCCGCGCGATCTGCTCGCCCTGCGGCAGACGCTGGAGCAAATCCCCGTGATCCGTTCTCTGCTGCCGGCGTGCAGGAGCGTCGCTGTCGCCGCGGGTGCGGCGGACTCCACGACAACTACGGCCGCGCGGGCCGCCTCCGCGCGCATCGCTGGCCTTCGCGAACAAATGGACGAACTCGCCGACGTTCGCGATCTGATCGCCCGCGCCATTTCCGACGAACCGCCCGTCGTACTGAACGAGCCCGGCGCGATTCGGCGCGGCTTCAACGCCGAACTCGACGAGTTGCGCGACCTGCTGAAAAACGGGCGCCAGACAATCGCCGCCATGGAAGATCGCGAGCGCAAGCGCACCGGCATCGCCTCGCTGAAAATCCGCTACAACCAGGTTTTCGGCTATTACATCGAGGTATCCAAGTCCAACCTGCCGCTCGTTCCCGCCGATTACGAACGCAAACAGACGCTGGCCAATGCCGAGCGCTTCACCACGCCGGAACTGAAGGACCACGAACGGAAAGTTCTCTCCGCCGAGGAGCGCGTTCTGGAAATCGAGCGCCGGCTGTACATTGAAACGCGCGAATCCATTGCCCGCGAAGCGGGTCGCTTGCGCCGCACCGCCGCGGCAATCGCGCAAATTGACGTGCTCGCGAATTTCTCCCATCTGGCGGCGTCCCGCAATTACACGCGCCCGTCCTTCACCGAAAATTCTCCGGCGTTCGCCGGTCCGCGGGGCGATCTCCTCGTCGCCGGCGGACGGCATCCCGTAATCGAAAAGCTCGTTGAAGGACGAGGTGAAAGGTTCGTCCCTAACGATCTCTGCTTCAGCGACGAATCCCAATTCCTGCTGCTGATTACCGGTCCCAACATGGGAGGCAAGTCCACCTACCTCCGCCAGGCAGCCCTTATCTCCGTGATGGCGCAAATGGGTTGCTTTGTTCCCGCGGCCGAGGCGCGATTGCCGCTGATCGACCGTATCTTCACGCGCATCGGCGCTTCCGACAACCTGGCTCGCGGCCGCTCCACCTTCCTAGTCGAAATGAGCGAAGTGGCCGCGATTTTGAACACGGCCACGCCTGCAAGCCTCGTGCTGCTCGACGAGGTCGGCCGCGGCACCGCCACTTTCGATGGTCTTTCCATCGCATGGGCCGTCGTAGAAGCGCTGCACTCGGGCGCACGCCCGCGCACGCTTTTCGCTACCCATTACCACGAGCTCACCGAACTCGATCTCTTGCTCGCTGGCGTCAAGAACGTCCATGTCGCGGTCCACGAAGCCGCTGGCGAGATCATCTTTTTGCGGCGCGTCGAACCCGGCAGCGCCAGCAAAAGCTACGGAATCGAGGTCGCGCGCCTCGCGGGGTTGCCCGGAGCCGTGATCGCACGAGCCCGGGAAATCCTCCGGCGCCATGAACGCAGCGAGGAAACTTTGACGAAGCAGCTTTCGCCCGGCGCGGTCCCACCTACACCCGCGCAGACTAGCTTTACCGCGCTCGATGAATCCGTCCTCGGAGCGCTTCGCGGCGCGGAGTTGAACGAACTGACGCCGCTCGAAGCGCTGAACCTTCTGGCCGCCCTGCAGAAGCAGCTCCAGTGAGCGCCGAGTGAGCCACGGTCGAATGGCAGCGAAAAAAAAGCGCACCAAGGCAATGCGCGTTCTCGGGATGATGTCCGGCACATCGGTCGACGGCATCGACGTCGTATCCGTTCTAGTATCCGGCGCGCCTCCCAACCTGTCAGCGCGGCTCGAAGCGCATCACCATGTCGCTTTTCCCGCGTACCTGCGCCATCGAATCCTCCATGTCGCCGGGGGCGAAGCCGCCACAGCCGCGGACCTGAGCGAGCTCAATTTTCTGCTCGGGGAGCAGTACGCGCGTGTGGCGCTCGATGCCTGTAAAAAATGGCGCGTGCGAATGAAAGATGTCGCGCTCATCGGCTCTCACGGCCAGACGATTTTTCACCTCGGCTCTGCCGCTCGCTTCGCCGGGACGGTCCGCACTCCGTCGACGCTGCAAATCGGCGACATCAGCGTGATCGCCCAGCGCACCGGCGTCACTACGATCGGGGATTTTCGGCCAGCGGACATGGCCGCCGGAGGACAAGGCGCACCGCTCGTTCCTTTTGTCGATTATCTGCTCTATCGCGACGAGCGCCTTGGTCGCGTGGCTCTGAATATCGGAGGCATCGCCAATCTCACTGTGATTCCCTCTGGTGCTCGCCCCGCCAGCGTTTTCGCGTTCGACACCGGCCCCGGCAACATGGTCGTCGATGCGATTGTGAGCCGCATCACTCGTGGTAAAGAAACGTTCGACCGCGACGCGAAGATTGCCCTCAGCGGGCGCACCATCCCCGATCTTCTCGCCCGCCTGATGCGCGAGCCTTACCTGCGCAAAAAACCGCCCAAATCCGCCGGACGCGAACAGTTCGGTCAGCAATTCGTCCGTGATTTGCTCGCCTGGGGCAAGCACCGCCATGCCGGACCCGCCGACCTCGTTCGCACGGCCACCATGTTCACGTCGATCTCTATCGCCGATGCGTTCCGGCGATTCATCGTGCCTCGCGCGACAGTCGACCAGCTGATTGTCACCGGCGGCGGCGCACGCAACCCGTTGATGATCGCGCAACTCGCCGCGGCGCTTCCTGGCATCGAGATCGTCTCGGCCGATCGTTTCGGCGTGCCGGTCGAAGCCAAAGAAGCGTTCGCCTTCGCGGTGCTGGCCTACGAAACCTATCACCGCCGCGCCAACAATCTGCCCTCGGCTACCGGCGCCAACCGCCCGGTCATCCTGGGCAAAATCGCCTACGCGCGTCCCGGTGGATCTGGCGGGCGCAGGCGTGAGTGAGTACGCGACTACACGCCTGCCCTGCCGAGTTGAATTGAGATGTAGTTGAAGAGCAAAAACGGTAGGCTGTGCGCTTACTTCAAAGCGCGCTCGATCTCTTCGTTCGGAATCGCGCCTTCGCGCGCCACGCTCCACGCATCGCCTTCGATGCGCACGATGGTTGATGCCAATGTCCCGCCCGTATCCCCGCTATCAAGAATCAGCGGCAGCCGGTCGTTCAGTTGCGCCACAATCTGCTGGGCGCTGCTGCACGAAGGATGCCCCGAAAGATTCGCGCTCGTGCCGGTGATCGGGCTTTCCGCGGATTCAATCAGCGCCGTCGCGATATTGGACCGCGGCCAGCGCAGCGCCACGCGCCCCGTGTTTCCCGTCACTTTCAGCGGCAGCCGGTGCGTCGCTTCAACAATCAACGTCAGCGCGCCCGGCCAGAACTTGTGCGCCAGCGTAAGAAACGGATCGGGCACGTCGCGAATCAGCGTCACGGCCTGCTCGACCGAGTTGACCAGGATCGGCAGCGCCTGCGATTCCGGCCGCCCCTTCACGCGAAACACGCGCTCCACAGCCATCAGATTAAACGGGTCGACGGAAAGCCCATAAAATGTGTCGGTGGGAATCGCGACCACCCGGCCCCGCCTGATAAACGTGGCCGCGTAGTCGATTAAGTGACGCTCCGGCGCGTCGGGCGAGATCTTGAGGACTTCGACAGGCAAATGTTCGTTCGCGGCGGCGGACTCAGCCGCGTTCTTGCGCAAAGTACCATACCTTCAACGCCGGAGCAATACTCGTGCTACACACCTAGTGGCTCAGTTCGAGTTTTTCGATCGTGACGCGAGCCGCCAAAATTCAAACTGACCCAGCACCACCTCAGCCGCAGCGCCTTCTCCGGTGCGCCTCTCGCGCTTTCGTTCCCTGCCCCGCGGTTTACGCAAACTTCGCCGTTTGATAGCCTTGCGGAAGCGATTCGCCCCGAGCGACCCGCTTCGCCTCCGATGAACGTCATCACCAGTCGCGATAACAAATGGCTGAAGGCCTTTCGGTCCACCCTGCGCGGCTCCGGCCCGAAAGCGAACGACCCCATCGGCGTCGAAGGACCCAAGCTGATCGAAGACGCCCTGCGTTCCGGCCTTGAGGCCGAGGCCTTGCTCGTAGGCGAATCCGCTGAACGTGGAGCCGAGGTGATCCTCCGCGCGGCCGCCGAAACCGACGCCGGAATCTCCCGATCGCACATCCTGCGCACCACGGATAAACTCTTTCAAAGCGTCGCTGGAACCGAAACGCCGCAAGGCATCGCCGCACTCTTTCGCCAGCGCGTCTGGAATCTAGAAGACGTTCTGCGAGGCCCCGGCGATATTCGAGAATCTTCGCCGCTCGCCATCGTGCTCGCCGAAATTCAAGATCCCGGCAATGTGGGCACGATTCTGCGCTCCGCCGAAGCATTTGGCGCAACCGGAGTCATCTCCACGCGCGGCACCGCCGACCCATGGTCCCCGAAAGCCCTGCGCGCCTCCGCGGGCGCGGCGCTTCGCTTGCCGGTCTTGAGAGGCATGGCAATTCCCGTCTTGCTCGTGCAATTGCGCATCGCTGGCGTGAAGATTTACGCTACCAGCGCCGCATCAACCGATGCAGCCGCCCGGTTTGACCTCTCGCTCGAAGCGGACCTCCGCGAGCCCGCCGCGATTTTCATCGGCAACGAAGGCGCTGGCCTCCCGGATGAAGTAAAACACGCGGCGGACGCCGTGATCACGATTCCCATTCGCTCCCATGTGGAATCGCTGAACGCCGCCGTCGCTGCGTCCATCGTTCTCTATGAGGCGGCCAGGCAGCGACGTTTGGAGGCGCACGTTTCGGCCTGAGGCCGTTCGCGCCCCGGAACACATGGAACGTACATGAACCTCTTTCACGCCATCGAGCCCCAAGACGAACCCTCCGGCGGACGCCCGCTGGCCGACCGCATGCGCCCTCAAACGCTCGACGAGTTCGCCGGCCAGGAAGAGCTGCTCGGCTCCGGCAAGCCGCTGCGCGTGCAGATCGAGCGCGACGAACTCGGCTCCATGCTCTTCTGGGGACCTCCCGGCTGCGGCAAGACTACCCTCGCCCGCATCATCGCCAAGCGAACCAAGTCCGATTTTGTGCCCTTCAGCGCCGTGCTCTCGGGAATCAAGGAAATCAAGGAAACGATGGCCAAAGCCGAAGGCGCTCACCGCTACGGGCGCCGCACCATCGTCTTCGTCGACGAAGTCCACCGCTTCAATCGCGCCCAGCAAGACGCCTTCTTGCCTTACGTCGAAGCCGGGAACATTCTCCTGATCGGCGCCACCACGGAGAATCCCTCCTTCGAAGTGAACGCGCCGCTGCTTTCGCGCATGAAGGTATACGTCCTGCGCCCGCTCGCCACGGAACAAATCGTTGGGCTTCTGCAGAAAGCCCTCGCCGATCCGGCGCGTGGCCTTGGAAACGAACAGGTTGACGCGAGCCCCGCAATCCTCGATCGCATCGCCGTTCTAGCCAATGGCGACGCCCGCTCCGCCTACAACACGCTCGAAGCGCTTGTCCTCGGCACGCCGCCCGACTCCGCCGGCCACCGCGTCCTTTCCGAAGAGCGCCTCCAGGACGTGCTGCAGAAAAAGCTCCTGCCCTACGACAAAGCCGGCGAGGAGCATTTCAATCTCATCTCCGCGCTGCACAAATCCGTCCGCAATTCCGATCCGGACGCCGCGCTGTACTGGCTCGCCCGCATGATCGAATCCGGCGAAGATCCGCTCTATCTCGCTCGCCGGATGGTTCGCATGGCCAGCGAGGATATCGGCCTCGCCGAACCGGGCGCCTTGGCTCTTACGATCGCCGCAAAGGAAGCCTTCGAGTTCATTGGTCCGCCGGAGGGTCATTTGGCCCTCGCGGAGGCTGTCGTTTATCTCGCCCTCGCGCCAAAATCCAATGCCCTTTACACTGGATACGGAGCGGTGCACGAAGATTTGCAGCGAACCATCGCGGAGCCCGTTCCCCTGCATCTTAGAAATGCTGTGACCGGGCTGATGCGCCACGTCGGTTACGGCAAAGGCTACCAATACGCGCACGATGCGGAAGAAAAAGTAACGGACATGACCTGCCTGCCCGAAAGCCTCGTTGGCCGAACTTACTACCGTCCTACCGACCAGGGTTTTGAGTCTCGCATCCGCCAGCGCCTGGAAGAAATCCGCCGAATCCAGAAAAAGCCCGCCCAGGCCCGCAACCGTAACGAAGACAATGACCGCTGACGCTTCGCATTCTCATGCGCCCGCGCTGGCCGGCCGGCTCGCGCGCTTTCCCCTTCGCAACGACCGCGCGCGCCTGCTGCATCGTGGTGCGATGCTTTCGGCGGTCGCCGCGATACTGCTGGTGCCGGCGGTTCGCGCGCAGAACGTCCCCAAGGCCGTTATCGATCAGGATTGCAGCGCCTTCGCCATCTCGCCGCAAAACGATATCGTCTATTCCGTCCCGCACCTAAAATTCATCAAGAAATATATCCTCGAACGCGACGACATTTTCGTCGCCACCGCCAACGGCAAAATCAATCGCATCGTCGAGTCAGACAAGTTGATTCCCGCGCCCCCCGTTATGGGCTACACCGTTCGCTCGTTTTCCTGGTCTCCGGACGGAAAGCGCATCGCCGTCAACCTCACGCTCCAGCCCATTCCGTCGATGCTTGAGCAGGAGATCGAGGAAAAACACGAGCACAAAAAATCCAAGAAGCGCGACGATTCCGATGAGGATAACCAGGATGACGACGACTACGCGCCGCCGCCCAAGGCCGCGCCCGGCGGCAATGCCGTGGCCCTGTTCGATGCGGGTGGCAGCCTGATTCAGGTCTCCGGCGCCAAGTCCCAATTTATCGACAGTGCCACGAACTCCGCCTGGCTCGCCGACGGCCAAACCGTCGTTTACATGAACGGTAGCCAGATCATGAGCGTCCGGCCTTCCGACGGCGCCACAACCAAACTCTTCGAAGGCCACTCGTTTCAGGCCGTCGCTTGGGACGCGGCTCGTAGCCGCGCCTTCGCCATCGGCGAAGACATAACCGTACAGGGCGGTCTTTACCTCGTCGAACTCGATCTGCTCAAGCAGACCGTCACTCCTCTCAGCCCGCTCGATCACTATCAAAGTTCGCTGACCGTTTCACCCTCTGGCGAGAAAGTGGGATTTTTCGAGGATGGCGACACCATCGAAGTCGTCAGCGTCAACGATCCATCGAAGCCGCTGCGCGTCAACGCCGGCCTGGGATTTTTTCAATTCGATCACGACGAAGAGCGCATCCTGCTGAAGCGCGGGAAGCAGGAAGAGTCGAACGACCTCGTCTGGGTGGGCCTGGAAGACGGCAGATTCGTGCCCGCTCTCCACGACCTGGAATACCACGCCTTCCAAATCTCTCCCGACGGCTATTCCCTCGCCGTCACCGAACCTGGCAAACGCGTCCTCAAAATCTTCCCCCTCGAATAACGAAGATCGCCCGTGGACGACCCTCCGAACCCGATGGTAAGCTGTCGAACCGCTGATTCACTCGCCACAGGCGGAGTCCGCAAAGGCGGATTCTGGCGGCAACACGATAAGAAGATAACGATGACATCCGGTTCAACCGGCGCTGAGCCTTCGGCTGCCGCTGGCGCCATCACTTCACAGCCGGTATCCTTGCCGCTCACGCGCGCCGCCATTTTTCTCGTCCTTACCATCAACTCTTCTGACGAGCATCGCTCCACCATTCTTTCTCTTTGCGCCGATTTATCCGCTCTGGTGCGCTCCGTCGGCTTTCGCGACATTGAAGCAGGGCTCTCCTGCATCATGGGCATCGGTTCCGGCGCATGGGACCGCCTCTTCGGCTTGCCGCGTCCCGCGGAGTTGCATCCCTTCCAAGAGATTCGTTCCGGCCGTCGCCACGCCGTGTCCACGCCTGGCGATCTGCTCTTCCACATCCGGGCTAGGCGCATGGATTTGTGCTTTGAACTCGCCGCTCAGATCATGGCGCGCCTCGCGGGCGCTGTCTCCACAGCCGACGAAGTCCACGGCTTCCGATACGTTGATAACCGTGACCTCCTCGGTTTTGTGGACGGCACCGAAAATCCCGCCGGCAGCGCGGAGGCGGACGCCGTCTTTATCGGCGACGAGGACCCGCCGTTCGCGGGCAGCAGTTACGTCATCGTCCAAAAGTATCTTCACGATCTGAGCGCCTGGAACCAGCTGCCAGTCGAAGCCCAGGAAAAAATCATTGGTCGCACGAAGCTCTCCGATATCGAACTCGACGATTCCGTCAAGCCTGCCTCCGCGCATAACGCGCTCACCACCATCGAAGAGAACGGCAAAGAGATCAAAATCGTCCGCGACAACATGCCCTTCGGCCGGCCCGGTCACGCGGAGTTCGGTACCTATTTCATCGGCTACAGCCGTTCGCCTCGCACCATCGAGCAGATGCTTCAGAATATGTTTGTCGGCCGGCCTCCAGGCAATTATGACCGCATCCTCGATTTCAGCACCGCGGTCACTGGAAATCTGTTTTTCGTGCCGACGGCCACTTTCCTTGATAGTGTCGCTCCTGACCAGCCTGCGTCCGCCTCCTCGAACGCGCAGGCGTTGGCGGCAGATTCGCTTCCTGCTAAAACTAGTAGCGCGCCGCCGAAAGATGGTTCACTCGGCATCGGTTCCCTGAAAGGAGAAATTTCTCGTGAATAACCTGCATCGCGAGCTGGCTCCCGTTTCCGATGCTGCATGGGCCCAAATTGAGGAAGAAACCACGCGGACGCTGAAGCGCTATCTCGCTGGCCGCCGTGTCGTCGACGTCCACGGCCCTGCCGGTCCCGCGCTCTCCGCTGTCGCCACCGGCCACCTGCGCGGGATCGCGCC
>JASHWB010000152.1 GCA_030044295.1 Candidatus Acidiferrales bacterium | reverse complement strand
CGGGTTGCGTCGGCGAGTCCCGGCGGGTCAGCAAAGGCCAAGAAAGGACTGCCTTGAAGAAACGGCGCCTCGGCGTTTGGCGAACCCGTGAAATTCACGAAAACAATGTAGTCCTCGCCGGCTGCGTAGGATTCCTGGCGGACGTTCACTTGCACTCTGGTGATCACGCCGCCGATCTTCAGCGTGTGCGCGCCGTGAGTCCAAGAGAGATCGTCGCCGCCGCTGAATTTGTTTTCGAAAATATTGGGGCGGTTGGGGTCCGGGCCGAGAGGAGTTGCGTTGGGCATCGCGATTGAGCCGTCTTCTCGTCCCGGCTCGGAGTACGCAGTTCTCACAAAATCCAGCGGATCGCTGGAGAAAGTCGGCCCACCGTTGGTGGACGAGAATGTGGACGCCGCGGAGATCTGGGCCGGAGAAAGGCCAAGTTCCGTGTACATGCTTTCATTGGTGCGAACCACGCCGACACGAAAGACGTTAACCATCGTCGGTGAAATGATGTGGTTTTCAGCAACCGTAAAGTACTGGTTCCTGGTGTAATCGGTTTCGGGGAAAATGCCCAAAGTATCTTGGTCGCCGTTGAGGACGTTAGCGTGATCGAGCACGTACCGGCCAAACAACGAATCGTTTGTCCCGATGTTGTAGTCGATTCGACCAAGGACGTAGTCCTCGTTGTTAACCAAGGCAGGGGAAGCGGTGACGTAGCTGTAGCCGCCAAAGTCCGTACCGATGGGTTCAACGGTCGGGACTCCTGCGATAGTGGCCGGCTCCGCGTAGGGCCTGGTTCCTTTGCTCAGACTGTACAGCGACGCAATCTCTTCTGCCTGCGTGTTGACACCTGCGACAGGGAGAATCGGGTTGGCCGCCGAGCCTACAGCAGTCCCCGGAGGAGGAGCCGTGGCAGGGCAGGTGCCGACCGGAGCGGTATTGGTCGCGTTGCCGTAAATGTCATAACACGGCAGCTCGCCCGCAGCTACATAGGGTTCCGCGACGCCGAGACCTGTCGGAATGGTGATGGCTTGGCTGTTCCGAAGACCTTCGAAATTTCCGAAGAAGAAGAGTTTGTCCTTTTTGATCGGCCCGCCCAAGGCACCACCAAACTGATTCTGCCGGAAAGCAGGCGGGTGGGACAGGCCAGCCAAAAAGTCAGCGTTATCTCTCGCATCCAGATCGTTGTTGCGGAAATACTCGTAAGCTTCGCCGTGAAAGTCGTTCGTGCCCGACTTCGAGGTTTCGTTCATAACGCCGTTGCCGGCGTACTGCGCGTTGCCGTTGCTGGTGATCACCTGAAACTGGGAAATCGAGCCGATTCCGAGCTCCGTGCCCGCATAGCCGGAGCCGATACCGTGCTCCCAGAAGTCGCGAATGTCGGTACCGTCGAGCAAGAACATCTGGCCAGTGGGGCGGCCACCGGAAATCGAATAGTTGTCCTGCATGCCGTACATACGGCCGGTGACGAAGTTGAGGGTCGGGGCCATTGCAACGACACCCGGCGTGAGCGTCAAGAGCTGCTCAATGTTGCGACCGTTCAAAGGGAGGTCCTGCACCTGCGCCGGGGCGACAAGGTTCGAAACTTCGGTGGTCTGCGTTTCGACGTGTGAGACGTTGCCCTCCACGCTGACGGTTTGCGAGACTTCGCCGACAGGCAGAGACACGTTCACCACCACGGTGCTGCCGATGGTAAGCGTGACGCCCGTTTGCACCGTGGTGCGGAAGCCGGATTGCGAGGCGGTGACGCTGTAGGTGCCGACCGGAAGATCGGGAACGGCGTAGCGGCCCTGCGCGTCGGTCACGGTCGATTGGGCGACGTTCGTTCCCGTATTCGTGACGACGACTTTGGCGCCCGCCAGCGCGGCGCCCGAAGGATCAGTAGCCGTTCCGGTAATCGTGGCTGTTTGAGCTTGCGCCCAAACGCAGCTGCTGGTCGCAAACAGCAGCACCACTGCAACGGCCGCACACAAAAACACACACTTTGAGGCAGATACGAACTTAGACATCCCCGCCCTCCCGTTTTTTTACCTTCGCGTCTAAGATTCCTGCGTTGGTTTGGTGTGCGCACCCACGCGACACCATTGGCGGCGCTTTAGTACTATTAACGAGTGGTCGTTGTCAAGAGGAAAAATGTATACAAGGCTAAAGGTCGGGCGCTGTGAGTTAGAGAGTCAAATTAGAGCGGAGCAATCGGGGATGGGCGGCTCGCGGAGGCGGCCGGGACCGATTGCTCAAAGCGCACGCTATTCAGTGAAACGAGAATGGGGGCGGGGCGAATCTTAATTGACGGAGGGCCTAGAGAATGTTCGCGCCGTACGGTGCGGCGCGACCGGGCCCGCCGTGATCTTCGGCTTGTGAAGCTGCGAGGAGCAGAGCCGAGTTGACGGGTGTCGACTCCATTTTGCATACAGAAAGGTTCTTTCAGGGTGAGTTTTTTCTAAGCTTCACAAACGGATGTAGGTCGGCAAGTGGACCTAAGCTGAAGATCGTTTCCAGATTGACATAACCTATCGCGTGTGGCGGATGCCGGAGCGCCTGCTCCTGCCACGCGAAGTCTCGCCGCGATTTGCAGTTTCCCCCCAATTCGTTCCAGCGAATGTTCCTCCTCGTCCGCGGCACGGTTTCCTGGCCGGACTATTTCGCGAAATTCTTCGCTTTCGGGCGACGTTGCGGGCGGCGTGTCGCTGGTTGCGCCTCTGGGACACGCGCAGGTAGTCGCCGGCAGCGAAGAATGACGCGCGCAGGGCAGCGGCGTCTCGATCGGACCACAGGCTACCGGGCGACGGTGCGTCCAGCTGGGAACGGAATGACGCGCGCTCGCTTGCATGGCACCGTCCGAATCGATGCGAAATCGCGGAAACCCGCCAATCGCAGACCGGCCCGTATATGGCGAGCGAAGGGAGGAAACGACTTCATCACGAACGCACCGATTGAAAACAGAATGGCCCCTAGAATGACGCATCCTGCAATCATGCTGCCTCCTTTCCCAGCAAAGCCTTGCCACGGCGGTGGGAACGGACGGTACTGCCTCGGCTTGAGCACCTTATAGGAGGCCCACCCAGCCAGAAATCAGTAGATTCCCTGATTTCATCGGCGAGCTTTGACCTCTCGTATTGATGGTCGTTAGTACCAGTCACGAATGGGCGGTCAGCGCCCGATGAGCAGTTTGGGGAAGCGTAGGACTGATGTGCTTCGCGGCGTTTGTCTGGAAGCTGCTGCCCGCGTGGAACGCCGCGGGAAACTTGCTGGCGGCCCTGGCGGTCTGGTTCCTGGTATCCGTCCTTGCATGGCGTCTGGGCCGGCGATTTCGATTGACGCGCCGCCGCGAGCGAGCTGTGGCGTCGGATGCAGGCAAATCAAAAGGTGACCCAGCGGAACACTTTCGCGGATAAGGTCAAGAATACACCCTCCGATTGGCAGTGCGTGGAGAGCACGTAGCACTTCTCGACTTCTCCCGTTTTTTCCGACGCCAAATACATGGCCAGGCTCTCGCGTTTCCCGGCGTCATCGATTGAAAGCTGGGTTAAGCCGTCCGCGATGACAACGTACTCTGCCTCGCAGGCGTCCGAGAGCGCGTCGTAGTGCGTGCCGAAAAGGCTTCCGCCCTTCAAGTGCAGGCTATCGAAATATTTCTTGCCGGTCTGATCGCAGGCTTTCTGCTGCGCGGATTCGGGTGGCCGCTTTGATTGCGCGACCGCCGGCAAAGCGCAGCAGCCCAGCAGAACTGCCCCGGAAAGGGCGCGAAGAATCGAGAAGGGCCGCATCTTAGCTCCAACATGTCAGAAAAACGAAAGGACGCGGCTACCAGAGCCGCGTCCCGTTTTGCTCTCTGCAAACAGCGATTTCTCGCCTGCTTATGCCGAGCCGGCTACTGGACCGAAGCGGCCTTCTGCTGGGGACGGTAATGTTCGCGCGCCACTTCCGAGTACGGCACAGGGCTTACGATCGCGCGAATTTCCGTCTGCACGTGCGGCTCGACCGTCGGCTTCTTCGATCCGCCGCCCTCCTCGCCCCAAACGAACGTAACTTCCGTGCCGGGATGGGCGGATTCCTTGTCGAGAATCGCAAGCGTGAGCATCTTGCCTTCGTTCGAACTATAGCCGACCCAAGTGGAGACGCCGACGGTCTTGCCGTCGCGCATCACTTTGTCGAATGGCGTGGTGGAATAAACAGCGGACGGGAAATCGAAATACTTCGCGCGCCCGGTCTTTTTGAACATCGTTGAAATCGCAGCCGTCACGTCGTCGTTGTTGAGCGCCAGCGTAACTTTCTGGCGCGGCGGGTTCGCGGCGATCTTCTCGAGCGCGGCCCTGCCGATGAAGTCGTGATCGAACTTCACGATATATCCGTAACCGAGGTCGTAGGGCGTCAAGTAGTAGTCTTCGATATTGTTCGAGTAAAAGCTGCCGCCGAGAGAGGAATTGGCTTCAAAACCCGTGGCCGGCAGCCATTGGCGGTATTCCTTCATTTTTTCCCCGCTGTAAACCGCGGGCATGGGCGACGGAATCCAGCCAGACTCGAGCGTGTTCGACGAATACGCCCGTGCACCGACGAGACGCAGCCCGAATTCTTTGCCTGCCTCGACGATCGCAGCCTTCACGGCATCGCCATCGGCCCATGGCCCGAACAATTCCCATCCCGGCTGACCGACCATGCCGTGCCGCAGAGCCCTCACTTGTTTCCCGGCGATGGTGATCGTGGTCATGTTGAAGAACTTCAGGTCCGGAGCGGGCTTGCCGAGCAATCTTTCGGTCAATTTCATCGCGTTCGGGCCCTGCACCTGGAACCGGTACACTTTGCGGTTCGTATCACCGCCCTGTCGCGCAGCGGAGCGCTCGTCGCGTTCGAGCGTCACGTTGTACTTGCCCTTCTGGGCATGGTACGTGACCCAATTATGAATAGGGGGACGACCCACCAGGTTAAACAGATCTTTTTCCAGATAAAACAGGATGACGTCGCCGATCACGTAGCCGTCGTAATTGCAGGCAATGAACTGCTTGGCCTTGTCCGGTACGAATCCTTTGAAGCTGTTGATGCCCAGATCTGACAGCAGGCGAAGACCGTCCGGCCCTTTCACGTACATATCCGTCATGTGATAGGACTGGTTGAATAGCACGCAGCTCTGCTGCCAGGCGCGCTGCTCGTCGCGCCAGTTGGTGTACTCCGCAGGCACCACCGGGTACACGTGCGCGCCGATTTGCGCGTTCCGTAGCATATTCACCGGGTTTCCGGCGGCCTGTACCAAATCCTCTAAGCTCTTGCCCACTGGTTCGTCTCCTTTTAATTCGAAAAAGTGCCGACCCCTCAGTGTAAACCACTTCACGTAACTCGACCGGCGGCAATCGAGTCTACGTCTCGACCGCTGCTAAGAGGTGAGTTTGAATTTCAACTGTTTGCGTCACGATCAAGAAAATTCAAACCGACCAATACGCGACGACATACTCGTCTTCGAGTCAACCCCGCGATCGATCACGCTCGTTCGCGCGGGTTTTCAAGCGCACTCCACCGCGCACGCTCGCCAGCGTGCGATAATGTGTGCAATCGTATACACAAATCGCGTCTGCCACAACTGAAATTCGCATTGATGTCCTGACAACGAGTTCCACCAAGCAAGGCGCACGCACCAAATCATGCGATCACAACGCAGCAAACCATCCATCCAGGGCTGCGCT
>JASHWB010000151.1 GCA_030044295.1 Candidatus Acidiferrales bacterium | reverse complement strand
AGCCCGCACGAATCCGCCGCAGAACCTCAAAGCCATCGGGCTGCGCAGAATTCAGGTCGAGAACCGCTGCGTGGTATTTGTGTGCGAGCGCTAGCCTGGCGGCCTGTTCCACATCCTCAGCTACGTCAACCGCATAGTCTTCGACGCTAAATCCATGTTCCAGAAACGTGGCAAGCGCCGGATTGCTTTCCGCAATGAGCATGAACATAAAGACTCCTGCGGAAGGGGGAGAATGCGAGAGGTTCCCAAGGGGACTTCAGATTTAATGAGGAGCGTCGCCGCCGTCAAAGAGAATTTTCATCGTACAGGAAAGATGTGCGAGAACTGAGAATCAGCAACAGTGAAGAGTCAAAGTGACACAGATCGCGCCGCGAGCTCATTGCGAGATGTGCCGGAATGGAACGGCCCGCCGCTTACGATACGTTTCCGGGCCTAGTCATCTTCTCCGCTCGCACCAGTTCATCGAATTCTTTCTCGCTTAGATAACCAAGCTTCGCATTGGCCTCGCGCAGGCTGATTTTTTCGTGATGCGCCTTCTTGGCCATTTCCGCCGCCTTGTCGTAGCCGATTCGCGGCGCCAGCGCCGTCACCAGCATCAGAGTGTTCTTCACGTACTGCTCGATGCGCTGCGTATCCACTTCCATTCCCTGCACGCAGTGGTCCGTGAACGACCGGCACGCGTCGGTCAGCAGCCGCACGGAGTGCAGAAAGTTGTAGATGATCACCGGCTTGAAGACGTTGAGCTCGAAATTTCCTTGTGATCCCGCGAAGCCGATCGCCGCGTCGTTTCCGAACACCTGAATAGCGACCATCGTCATCGCTTCCGACTGAGTCGGATTCACTTTCCCGGGCATGATCGACGATCCCGGCTCGTTTTCCGGCAGCACCAGCTCCCCCAAACCCGCGCGGGGGCCGGAGGCAAGCCAGCGGACGTCGTTCGCGAGTTTCATCAGCGACGCGGCTAGCGTCTTCAGCGCACCGCTCGCAAATACGATTTCGTCGTGCGCTGAAAGAGCCGCAAACTTGTTCGGATGTGAACGGAACGGCAGCCTCGTCAGTTCCGCGATTTTATGCGCTGCCCGCTCAGCGAATTCCGGGTGTGCGTTCAAACCCGTGCCCACGGCCGTCCCGCCGATGGCCAGGTCGTATAACCCAGACAAGACTTCGCGCAGCCGGGCCACGTCGCGCTCCAGCAGGCTTACCCACCCGGACATTTCCTGGCCCACGGTCAGCGGCGTCGCGTCCATCAAGTGCGTGCGCCCGATCTTCACGATTTCTGCGAACTTCTTCGCCTTGGCATCCAGCGCGTCGCGCAACCGCTCCACCGCCGGGATCAGCGCCTCCGCCACGCGCGAAGCCGCCGCGATGTGCATCGCCGTCGGAAACGTGTCGTTCGACGATTGCGACATGTTCACGTCGTCGTTGGGATGGATAGGTTTCTTGCTGCCCATCACGCCGCCGGCGATTTCGATCGCGCGGTTCGAAATCACTTCATTGGCGTTCATGTTCGTCTGCGTGCCGCTGCCCGTTTGCCAAATGCGCAACGGGAAGTGGGCATCCAGTTTCCCTGCGATCACTTCGTCCGCGGCCTGGACGATCAGTTTGGCTTTTTCCGGCGAGAGCTTGCCCAAGTCCTGATTCACCAGCGCGCACGCTTTCTTCAGTATGCCGAACGCCCGAATCAGCTCCGGCGGCATCGTGTCGTTGCCAATGTGAAAATGAATCAGCGACCGCGCCGTTTGCGCCCCGTAATAACGGTCCGCTGGCACCTCGATCTTCCCCATGCTGTCCGACTCGATCCGCGTCGGCGTGCCTTGCAGTTTCGACTCCGGAGGCGCTTCCGTGGCCACGACTCGCTCCTTAGCGCGTAATCCCCAAACCTGTTCTTGAAACCTCAGGATACCGCGCCACTACCGCGCTTAGCAACGCAGCCAACGCCTCGACTCCTGCGACAAAGCGCCATCCCACCGCATCTTACTTAACGGAGGCGGAAGCCGAGACGCTCGCCTCCAAGTTCGTCAGCCGGTACGACCTGGCGCGCTGTAACCCAATACAGGGGCCCTTTCCAACGCTTTCAGGCGTCGGAAGTTCACGTTCAGGATCCTGTACATGCTCAAGTTCAAGCTCACGTTCCTTTTGCTCGCGCTCATGTGCTGCTTGCTGTTCACCGTTCAAGCTCTCGTTCCCGCACGGGCCAGCGGCGCGCCATCGTCCCCGGTCTCTCGCTACGTCTCCCCCGCACCGCACCAAGATTCTTCGCAAGCCCAACGCGAATACAACACCGAAGTCGCTCTCGTTAAGGAAGTGCGCCACACACTAGCGCTTCAGCCCTTTTACACCGTCTTCGATAATCTCGCGTTCAAGGTCAACGGCGAGGAAGTCACCCTCATGGGCCAGGTTGTCAATCCGGCTCTGAAGTCAGACGCTGCGGCTTCCGTCAAAAAAATCGAAGGCGTCACTTCTGTTAAAAATGAGATTAAAACTCTCCCGCCCTCGTCCTCCGACAACCACATTCGCCGCGCCGCGTACCACGCCATTTATTCCACTCCTGGGTTTGAGAAGTACGCCATTCAGGCCGTCCCGCCGATTCACATCATCGTCGATCTCGGCCATATCACACTCACCGGTGTCGTCGCCAATCAAATGGATAAGACGCTCGCCCTCACCCGCGCCAATCAAGTTCCCGGCACCATCGGCAAAGTTACCGACGAACTCCGCATCGAAAATCAAGGTAAGTAGCCCGCTCGCATTTCTCGCGCCTCAGTCGAGGCCCGTACACCAACGCACTCCCACTTCGGCGCTTCTGCGCAGCTTTCGCCTTCGGCCCGTTTGCGCAAATCCCGCGCCTGCTGTAGTATTCCGGCCCGCAACCCGGACGTCTGCAGGCCTCGATCCGCAGGCGCCGTACCGCCCGCGCCGCTGCGCGTCCAAGGAGAAACTCATGAATGCTGCCGTCGATGTCCCTGTGCACGAAACGAAGGGCAAGCCTTGGCTAGTGTGGATCGGCTGGGTGGTCTCGCTCTGGCCCGTTTTCGTTATCGGCATAAGCTCTTACTGGAAGCTCAGCCGAAACCCCAGCTACGTCGCTGAGTTTGCGCGCATCGGCTGGGCGGCAAGCAAACTGACGCTCCTCGCATGTCTGCAACTGGGCAGCCTCGTCCTGTTCCTCATTCCGCCCACCGCCGTTCTGGGCGCGGTTCTTCTCACCGGCTACCTCGGCGGAGCCGTCGCCGCCTACACCCGCATGGGACAGCCCTATCCGGTATTGGTCCCGCTTTCAACCAGTATCATCGCTTGGTTCGGAATCTGGCTGCGCGACGCGCGCCTTCGCCAACTGCTCCCGATTCGCTTTGGAATCTTGAAGAAGTAATTCTGCGCCTCAGTCTCACTTCTTAGCTACTTGAGCGGGGTCGGTTTGAGTTTTCTGGATCGTCACGCAGCCAGTCAATTCAAACTGACCCACCGCCGATCCTTGATCTGACGCGCCTGACTGGAATATAGTCTGCGCCATGGCAGCCACTCCTATTCCCGGCTCGCAAAGCCGCCTGGATCTGATTCGCATCGAGGCAGAAGATAAAACTCCGCTCAACGGCCTTCTTTGGGAAGCGCACCGTGCCGGCGATTCGCTCGCAATTCTTGTGCCCGGCGGCACCACAGGCGCAGCTCTGTACCCAGCGCACGACTACTCGCCGCTCGCCGGCGCGCTGACGGACAACGGCTACGCCTTTCTTCTCTCCAATATGCGCGCCTCCTACAACAACCCTTACGCGGAATATGGCGATGCCGTGAAGGACATCGCCGCGTTCGTCGCCTACGCCAAATCGAAAGGCTACACGCGCATCGCGCTTCTGGGTATCAGCCTCGGAGGCCCTCGCGTGGCGCAGTACGTCGCCGAGCGAAACGATCCCGCCGTCAAAGCCGTCGTGTTTATCGCTTCGATCCCGTCGCCGTATCTCGAGTTTCAAATTCGCAGCAGCGAAGCGGACAAGCGGCGATTGGAGGAAACCCTCGCGCACGCGCGCGAATTGGTCGCGCAAGGCAAGGGAGAGCAGCCTGTCGCGTACGACAATTGGTTTCCCGGTGGCGTGTCCGTGATGGGAACAGCAAAGGCTCTGATCAGCTTCTTTGGCGCGCCGAGCGATTCGAGCGCGCCCAGCTCAATCAAGTACGGCCCGAAGATCACCGTCCCGGCCTTGGTCATTCACGGCGAAAAGGATGAACTCGCCCTCCCGCCAAATGCTCACAAGCTTTATGACAGCCTGACGGCCTCGCCGCAGCGCGATCTAGTCTGGGTCAAGGGCGCCAGCCATTTCCTAACGCCCGGCCCGCTCGCGGAATCCTACGCCAGAGAAACCACCGGCTGGCTCGTCAAGAACTTCCCCGCCTCCGTTCACCGATAAGCGCGCCGATCGCCCGCTCGCCGCTCCGCACTTACCCGACGCGGTGTCAAGCCCGCAAACCACACACTAATGACCCTCTTCTGTCTTCTCCGGTCCGCTCGGAACCACAATCACTTCGCCGTACTCCCACGGAAACTCCTTGCAGTGATAAACGTAGGTTCCCGGCTTATCGAACGTATGCACGCCGATATCGAGCGGATGCAGGGTGCCTGTGGTCCACGATCCGTCGACGGCGACAATCGTGTGATCCAGCACTCCATTGTTTCTCCACATGACGCGGGTCCCGGCCGGCACGCGCGCGCGGTACGGATCGAACTCGTATTCATCTTCGATCACGTGCGAACCGCTCAGGCCCATATCCCGCACCGCCGCGGCGGTCAGGATCGTGTCCGTGTTGGTAACCGCCCCGGAAAAATCTTCCTGTGACGGAGGCGGAAGCGCCGGCATCTGCGGAACCGTTCCGCCGAGTTTGAACCCCCAAATCGCGCCGCCGACAACGCTGACGATGTATTCCGCACCGTCGTGTTCGAAAGCGATCGGCGGACCCCCTATCGGAGAGCCCGTTCGAAATTGCCAGGCGAGATCGCCCGTTTTTGCGTCGTACGCCTGCAATTCGCCGTCTCCTACCATCTCAAACACCAAGCCGCCTGCCGTCGCCAGCGCCCCGCTCGGTTTTCCGTCGCGGATTTCCTTCTTCCAGACAACTTTGTCTGTCCTGCCATCGATCGCCGCGATAGCCTGATAGCCTATCTTGCTCAGCCCCGGCACGCGGTTGCTGAAACCCAGGCTGAAGAAATCCGGATCTTTCGTGCGACGGAACCACTGCAGCGCGGCCTGTCCGGTTGCATAGAAATAATCCGTCTGCGGATCGAAAGCCATCGGCGTTGAACGCATGCCGTAAACCGGCACCAGCAGATTCGGCTTATCTACCGCCGCCGGTGTGAAGAAGCAGCCCAGATCGAAACCCGCCGGTATCTGCTGAGTCTTCCAATAATCGCAATCCGGCAGGACGGGTTCAGCGTCCACCGGATACGGCTGCGTCTTGGCCGTCTTCTGATAGGCGTCCTGCGGCACTTTCCGCTCTTCGATGCGCTCGAGCGGCTTCCCCGTCGTGCGATCGAACTCGAAAAGGTATCCGTCCGTCCGCATCGCCGCGATCGCCTTCACAGTCTGGCCGTTCACATTCGCGTCAAACAGCACCGGCGACTCGGCGATATCCGCTTCCCAAATATCGTGATGGACCGTCTGGTAGTACCAGCGCAACTTCCCGGTCTGGTTGTCGAGAGCGATCACGCAATCGGTGTACAGATTATCGCCCGCGCGGTATTCGCCGCCGTACTGCGGCACGGCGTTCCCCGTAACGTAAAAATCCTCTCCGAGTTCTGGATCGTACACACCCTCCAACCACACCGCCCCGCCGCCATGCAACCATGCGTCGTTGTTCTTCGGCCACGTGTTCGACCCCGGTTGTCCCGGTGACGGCACCACGTAAAACCGCCAAAGTTCCTTCCCGGTTTTCGCGTCGAACGCAACGATCTGCCCGCGGTACCCATAATCCGCATTCGTCCCAATGGACACGATTCCGTTCGCGAAGAGCGGTGCCGCGGACGCGCCACCCGTCGGTTCTCCCGACGGCGGCACAAGTGAGGTTTTCCACACCAACTGTCCCGTTTTTTCATTCACAGCGAGCAGGTTCGTTTTTCCCGGATTCCAAATGCCAAAGAAAACAAGCCCATCGCCTACTGCCACGCCTCCATGTGCCGTCGGCGCGTGAGCGTCAAACCGCCAGACGATCTCGCCGCTATCGATGTTCACCGCGTACACGTACGGCGGCGCCGTCACGAACATCAGATTCCCATCCACGACAGGCGTGGCGCGATTCGACGGCATCGGTTCGATTCCCTTGATCACCCATGCCGCTCCCAGCTTCGTCACATTCTGAGTGTTAATCTCCGAGAGCGACGAATATCGCTGGTTGTTTACGCCGTTTACTTCCGGCCATTGCGCGAGGCCTAACTGCGCCGTACAAATAATTGCTGCACCTAAAACGATCGCAAACGAAGCCGTTCGCGCGAGCGCCCGCCGTGACCTGGCATTACGCATGCCCCGCAATTTTCGTGAATCCATGATCGCTCCCCCAACCGCGTCACCGCGCGGCAGGCCCCTTAAAAAGGAATTTCGGCCACGAGTGTACTACCAAATCCGCAGCCCGCACGCCCCGCTTTCGCTCTTGCTGCAGGGCTCCGCGCTCGTTGCACAGGACGCGCATATTTCCGCTTTTTCTCCCGAAGGCGCGTTTCCCAAACCTGGTGGGACCGCGCGCAAAGCCGCTACTTCGAATGAGTAGCGTTGCCGTGATGCACGACGTGCCGTTGCGAGGCGTAAACCGCTCCACCGATTCGGCAGCCGTATCGGTTTAGTGATTCGGAATGACTAACAGCTTAAAGCTACCTGGGACCAATGTTGGGCGCCGGAAGCCCCCGCCTCCACCGTTGGGACTGGGCGCAGCAGGAGGGCCGAATTTAGCCGTGACGGAATAAAGCGTATGGGTGGACGTGTCGCACT
>JASHWB010000150.1 GCA_030044295.1 Candidatus Acidiferrales bacterium | reverse complement strand
CTTTGGCGCGAAGCGTTTCAGGTCCACGCGCTCGGCGAGCAGCGTGCGCATCACTTTTTGCAGACGGTTCACGCGCATTGTGCCGTCCATCAGCACGAAACGATCGGTCTCGATCATCTGATCGTAGTTATTCAGGATGCGATCCTGAAAAATGCGGAAGCTTTCGGCGCGATCGAGCGAAAGCCCGAGGTCCATGCCCGCTTCGTAATATTTCAACTTGGGCCGCCCCGCGGTGATCCGGTTGACGGCCACATCCAGCGGCGCACGAAAGTAAAAGGTAATGTCGGGTATGGGCGCGAAGCTGTAAAGATTGCGCAGCCAGTGCGGCGAACATCCGCGCGCGGCATCGCGTGCAAAGGCCGTGTAGATATAACGGTCCGCCAGCACCAGATATCCGCCGTGCAGAAGAGGAAGAATCTGGCGCTCGCAGCGGTCCGCAAAATCCGCAGCATGCAGCAGTGAAAAAGTGGTGGGGGTCAGCAAACGCCGCTGTTTGCCGCGGCGCGTGGCCGATTTCACCAGCGGCGACGAATTCCACTCCGTGAAATGAATCCGGTACCCGGTGATCTCGAGCCAGCGCTTCAGCAGATAAAGCTGCGTGCTCTTGCCCGAACCGTCGATCCCCTCAACGACGACGAGCGCGCCCGCGAATTCGCGCTTTGCCGGCGCCGCCTCCTCTGGCGGGGCCTGCGGAGTCGCACTGATGTCGGAGGTGGTCGTCGCCATGCTCAAAGTCCTGAAGCTAACCCTAATGTTACGTCCGAACCCTGACGCGCAGGATGAAAATTGTGTTACATTCTGGGCCAGTCGGCGCAAGCTGATCGCCCTGCGTCCGTAGTTGTGGTATAGATGCGGACGATGCTTGCCGGACGAGTTCTGCACGCCGGGATTGATGCGCCCAGGAGCGGGCGGGCGCTGGTTCGATTGGGCGGTTGTGCTGCGCCGGGCGACCGGCTGGCGCGGAGCCGCGTACCCCGGATAGCGCAGGCTGCGGGCATGGTTCGAAATTCCCCGGCTCCGGCAAATCTTGCTTGCCCGTCGGCGGACGCCGCGCTCATCTTACTGAGACATCAACGAATTAGCCACGCTTACAACGGAATTCAGCGTGCTTGAATGACGATTGGAGTTACTCAAAAATCCATGCGAGTGATACAGCGCAGTATCATAGCGATCGCAGTCCCCGTTCTGCTGGCGGTGGCCGGGGCGTACGCAGCGTCCAGCTCGCAAGGGCCTTCCGACTGGGTTATCGTGCCGCCCTCTACATCGATTCACGTCACCTTAAATAGCGCGCTTTCGAGCAATCGCAGCAATCCGGGCGACCGCTTCGGAGCCACCGTATCGGAGCCCGTCATCGTCAACGGGAAAACGGTGATACCCAAGGGAGCGGAAGCAACGGGGGTAGTGGTTGATTCACTGGCGTCCGGCAAGATGGAGCGGCGCGCTCATTTGCTGGTGGCGCTGGAAACGGTAACGGTGGATGGCAGCCTCTACCATATTCGCACCGCGTCCAATGTGGCCATTCAAGGACACCACCGGAATCACAACTTTAAAATGATCGGAAGCGGAGCAGGAACTGGCGCGATCATCGGAGCTATCGCCGGCGGAGGAGCCGGGGCCCTAATCGGCGCTCCCATCGGCGCGGGCGCGGGCACCGCGGCTGCGCTTTTCACGGGACGCCACGACATCCGGTTCGCGCCTGAAACGCCAATGACTTTCGAACTGGCGCGTCCGGTATCCATCGACATCAAAGGTTGATTCGAGAGAAGCCTTAGGCCTGACGATCCCTGAGCTACATGCCGTTGGGAGGGGCCGCTGACGCCGCGGCCCGTCCCGCAGTCTCCGAATCGTATGCCCCCTTCAACCGCTGCGCTTGGACTCTGGCGAGAGCTGGCATAGCGGATAGCCTGAATTCCCCGTTGGAACGTGTTAGCGTAACGTTGCTCGCTACGCGTTTTTCGATTGCAGGGCCGCGGGACCAGGTGCGAAGCCGCGCTTGCCCGGTCCACGGAGGATGAAGCCTAGATGGCCACGAACTTCGCTAAGAAGCTGATTGCCACACCCGGGAGGAAGATCAAGCTCGATAAGCGGGACCCGGAGGATACGCTTGGCTGGGAAAAGAACCACAAGATGAAGTCCAGCCTGGTAAAGATGATCGAAAAGCTCGACAGCTTGCAATACCTGCTCTATGCCGAGCACAAGCGCGCGCTACTGATCGTTCTCCAGGGACTCGACGCCGCCGGAAAGGATGGCACCATCCGCCACGTTATGTCGGGCGTGAATCCGCAGGGCTGCCGCGTCACTGCCTTCAAGAAGCCGACGACGGAGGAGTTGGCGCACGATTTTCTCTGGCGCATTCACAAAGCGGTCCCGCCAATCGGAAACATCGGCATCTTCAACCGCTCGCATTACGAGGACGTACTGGTTGTCCGCGTTCACAACCTGGCGCCGAAAGACGTTTGGTCGCGGCGCTACGACCAGATCAATCGCTTCGAGCGCACTCTTGAAGAAAACAATGTGAAGATCCTGAAATTTTTCCTGCACATCAGCAAGGACGAGCAGAAGCAGCGTTTCCAGCAGCGGATTGACGATACGGACCGGCAGTGGAAAATTTCCGAGGCCGATTTCGCGGAGCGGAAATTTTGGGACGATTACACAAAAGCCTATGAAGCGGCGCTGTCCAATTGCAGCACAACATACGCGCCGTGGTACATCATCCCTTCCAATAAGAAGTGGTTTCGGAATCTGGCCGTATCTCACATCATCGTGGAGACGCTGGAATCGTTGCACATGAAGTTTCCGGCGCCCACTGTGGACGTGAGTAAGATTAAGCTGACGTGACCGGGCGGGCGCGGCTCAAAAGCGCCCGCGCCGTTCAAAATCCGGCGATTCTTTTACGCGCTGATGGCGCGACCGGGAAACCGTATACTACGGCTTTTATTGGCGTTGGAATCGGCTCGGAGGGCCATGGAGTGGAGTTCGCGGGTGCGCGGATTTTCGAGACCAGCGTCGCCGGTTGCGAGTTCGTCGGCCAGAGCGGGCGACCGCATCATACTGGTGGCGCGCCGAGCCAAATCTGCCCGGTTATCCACACCGAACTTACTTAGAAGCG
>JASHWB010000149.1 GCA_030044295.1 Candidatus Acidiferrales bacterium | reverse complement strand
CTCGCGCGTAAGTATACGGCGAGCGATCTGCTCGACGAATTGGTCGCGGCGCTGGGCATCGCGCCGCTTGCCTCGGACGCGGACCGTCATTATCTGGAGCGGTTCGTGCAGTTCATCCGCGAATGGGAAAAGAAGAGCGAAGGCAAACAACTGCGCGACCTGCTGGAGTACCTTGCGTTCTTCGACGAGGCCGGCGGCGACATCGCCCTCGAAGAAGAGCTGGCGGACGACGCCGTGCAGCTAATGACCGTTCATGGCGCGAAGGGGCTGGAGTTTCCGCACGTTTTCATTCTGCGGCTTTCGAAGAACGACTTTCCCTCCGGCACGCGCAAGGCGGTGTTCGAATTTCCTCCTGAGCTGATGAAAGAGGAGCGGCCCACGGGCGATTTTCAGATTCAGGAGGAGCGCCGGCTTTTTTACGTGGCGCTCACTCGCGCCAAGCAGCATCTGACGCTTTCGACGGTCGTAAACCGGTTCAAGAAGCCGTCGCCGTTTCTCGATGACTTCCTGATGAATCCGAAAGTTCAGAAATCGGACACGGTGCAGACTTCGCCGCATGTGAAATTGCCGCCGATGGAGGAAGCCGCCGGTCCCGCTCCGGAATCCGCAGCCGCCCCGGGGCTCTTCGACCAGATGCGAACGGAAACGCGCGCGTATTCGCGCGTGGCGCTGTGGGCCAAGGCGTTTCATCCGCCGCGTCCGGAGCCGCTGCAATTAAGCGCTTCGGCCATCGACGCGTACGAGCGATGCCCCATGAAGTACATGTTCCGCCATCTATGGAGCATGCGCGGAGGTCCGCACGCGGCGATGACCTTCGGCAACGTAATGCATACGACGATCAAGGAATTGGCCGCCGAGCTGCGCAAGCGCGGGCGCGTGCCCTCCGACGAAGTGACCGCGATTTTCGACCGCGAATGGTCTTCGGCGGGATTTCCGGACGATTATCAGGAACAGGAATATCGCAAAGCGGGCCGCGAGCAACTCGCGGCGTTCCACAAAAGCTATTCGGCGGCGCCCGCGGACGTGATGTATCAGGAGAAAGCGTTCGAACTTCCGCTGGAAAACGATCTGATCGTTACGGGGCGTATCGACCAAATCAATCGCATAGACGGCGGTGCCGTCGAGATCGTCGATTACAAGACCGGCAAGCCGCGCGAGGCGAAAAAAGCGAACGATGATTTGCAACTGAGCATCTATGCGCTGGCGGCACGCGAAGTGCTAGAGCTGGAGCCGAAGAGGCTGGTGCTCTACAACCTGATGTCCAACGAAGCCGTGGTGACCACGCGCGACGCGAAATCGCTCGCCAAGGCGAAAGAAAGAATCGGCTCGGTGGCCGACCAGATTCGCGCCGGAGATTTCTCCGCCAAGCCGGGATTCGGCTGCGGAAACTGCGACTACAAGCCGGTTTGCCCCGCGCACGAGCAATTGATTCCGATACGTCCGGCCATCGACGCGCCTCGCGCCAAGAAATAGACCAACTAACCGCGCAAAATAAAAGCGGGGCATTCGTGATGAATGCCCCGCTCGTTTACTCGAAGGCCTTCCGTTCAAGAAAGCCAGGAGTGGTTCCGCGCATGAGTTACAGTGGAACTTTCTCCCTGCGAAACCGCGCCTGAATTTCCAAGCGCGCCGGATCGCTTCGTTCATCTATAAAGGCCACGGCGAATGAAGTCAAGAACAAAAAATTCGTAGGCGCGGGTCTTGCGACGCTCTCCTGCAGAATCCTCGCGCGAGTTATTGCGATCCGACCAGCGAGCTGTCGTAATAGCCGTCCCGCGCGTCAACCGTCAGCTCGGGACGCAATACGCGCACATCGATGCTGTGATAATCCTTGGCGATCGAAACGTCTTGCGGTGTAAACGTGAGGGTATATTGATTGCGCGCCTCTTCGGTCACTTGCGAATAGAGCCGGTCGAGATCGCGCTGTTTGCTGGCGAAATACGTGTCGCCGCCTGTCTGTACCGCGAACTTATTCAAATTGGAAAGGCCGTGCTGCATCAGTTTCCGCCCCAGCGGAACGGAATGCGTGACGGAAATCGAATACACGGAGATATCGTTGGAAAGCAAGTAGTGCATCGTTTCGCCGAACGTGTGCACGTTGTGTGTAGAGTCCGCACCATCGGAAATTACGAAAATCATCTTTCGGCGGTCGCGTCCGCGATTCTTCAGCATCCCGGCGGAATCGTAAATGGCGTCCTCGAGCGCGTCGTGCTCCACGTAACGCTGGGAGCCGTGCAGCGGAATGCCAGTTGCAGTGGGGAGCTCTTTGCCGTTGACCATCGGACCCGCGGTCGTCGGATCGGCGATCACCGTATCCGTATGCGAGGACAGATCGAGCCGCTGAAGCTGCGTGAAGAGCTTGTCGTTGCTGAAGGTAAAATCCGCAACCGTACTCGGAAATTTGTCGTACGTGACCAGCGCCACTTCGTCCATCGCCCCAAAACCGGCGGAGATGGATACGAGGCTTTTCTGCACTTGGGTCACGGCGCGGTCCGGGAGATCGTTGTCTATCAGCACCACGGCTGACAACGGCATCGGATCAGCGCTGAAGTTTTCGATTTGCTGCTGGACGTCGTCCGCGAAAATCTGAAAGTCGTTTCGCCCGAGCCCCGCGACCAGTTGGCCGTGGCTATCCTTGACGGTGACGGGGACGATCACGGTGTACGTGCGGGAAACCAGCGGCGGATGCTGAGGCGGTGCGAGTTGACCCTGCGAATTCAATCGCGGGGCGGAAGCATCCTGGGCGATGGCCGGAGCGGAAATTCCCAGCAGAACGGCCAGCCCAAGTGCTGTTATAGTTCGAGTCATAGAATCTCTCGTTTCCCGGCAGAGCCGGCAGACCGCGCACCGCAGAACATTTCGGGCCGGGCAGGGCGCCACACATCCGGCGGCGACCCGGGTGCATCGTAACAGGCTGGAGCGTTCCAGGGGGATTATACAATGCGGTTGCCCAGCATCGCGGCGGGGATCATCACTCTGGCTCTGGCCGCGTATCCGATTATTTCAAACGTAGCCACACGCGCCGCGGCGAGCCCGCGTCCAACCGCCCAGGAGGCCGGACCAGGTCCGATGCCGCCTCCTGGACAAGCGCTGCCGGCACCCGCGTCCGCACAGCCGCAAAATCCTCAGAACCTGCCGGAAGCATCGCGTCCGCTGCAGGTTCGCACCAACGTGGTGAACGTCTTCGTGACGGTTCGCGACCACCACAACTCGATCATCACAGACCTCAACAAGAGCGACTTCAAAGTATTTGAAGACGGCGTGGAGCAGAAAGTTGCTTATTTCAACAAAGAAATGGATTTGCCGCTGACACTTGCGATCTTAATGGATACCAGCGGCAGTATGGCCAATATTCTGGTGGCCGAACAGGACGCCGCGTCGCGTTTCGTGCACGAAGTGATTCGCAAGCGTGATGAGGCTCTGGTGATGAGTTTCGATCTGGACGTAAATCTGCTGGCCGATTTCACTGAGGATCCAAACGTCTTGGAGGACGCCATCCGGCGCACGCGCATCAATGCCGCAGGGCCAGTGATCACCGCCGGCACCGTTCCGCAGAATGGCGTGATTGGAACCGATCTTTACGATGCGATTTACCTGGCGTGCAGCAACGAGCTATCGAGCCAAGCGGGACGTAAAGCCATCATCGTCCTGACCGATGCCGAGGATAACGGCAGTAAAGAAACCATCGAAGATGCGATCGCAGCGGCTCAGAAGGCGGACGCGGTGATCCACGTGATCTTGATTATTGACCCATCCGCCTCCGAAGGGTACGGTCCCGGCGTGGCGCACGCAATGGCCGAGCAAACTGGCGGGCGCGTGATCCGCGTCCACAACAACGATTCGCTCGAAAAGGCGTTCGACGTAATTTCCGAAGAGCTTCGGTCGCAGTACGTGCTCGGATACTACCCGACCAACACGCAGCGCGACGGCACCTACCGCAAGATCAAAGTGGAAGTCGATCAGCCAGGCGACAAGATTCTGGCCCGCAAAGGATATTTCGCTCCGTACCAGTAGAGCGCATTTCACTCCCAAAACTAGTTTCCAGAATTTGCGGCAGGTCCCGCGAAGTAGTAGCCCTTGCGTGTCCTGACGATCAGTCCTTTACGATCGGTTCTCACATCGATCTTCCTGTACTGTCCAGTGACCGGAGGATTCGTGGGAGAGTAGGCGATGAAATACTGGCTGCGGAGTTCGGTGCCGATGTTCTGAAAGGACCCGGCGAGGTCGTCCGTGGAATACGGGAAGAATGCGCGGCCGCCGGTCTGATTGGCCAGATCGTTTAGAACTTTGTCGCCGGGATCCATGTTGTACTTCTGCGGCTTATCGGGATTATCGATGGCCACCCAATCCTTATCGGTGCTGACGGTGTAAATCACGGCCTCCGCGCGAACCGCCTCTTCGACGGCATCGCTGAACGCGTGATCGCTTAGGTTGTCGTCGCCATCGCTGATCACCACGATTACGTGCCGTAGGTCCGAAGTTTGCCCGCGCAACAGCGGCGCTTTCTCAAGTTTCTCGGCGGCCATGTAGATGGCGTCGTTCAGGGCGGTGCCTCCTCCGGCTCGCTGATCCTGGATGGCGGAAGTGAGTAAGTACAACTGATCCGTATAATCCTGGATTACCTGCGGCTCGTTATCGAACGTCATCAGGAACGCCATGTCCGTGCCGCGGCGGACGACGTCACTCAGGAAATTGACGGCGGCGCCCTTCTCGAATTCCAACCGGTCGCGAATGCTATTAGACGTGTCGAGCAGCACTGCGATGCGCAGCGGCAGGTCCGTCTCGCTGCCGAAGAAGCGGATTTGTTGCGGCACGCCATTTTCTGAAATTTTGAAGTCGGAGCGGTCGAGATCGGTGACGAGCCGGTGGTGCTTGTCCATCACCGTGACCACCAGATGCACCAGCCCCGTGGTGACGCGGATCGGAGGCTCCGAAGTTCGCGGTACGGGCAGTTGCTTGGGCGCTGCCGGGGCTGTGGAGTTCTGCGCGGCAGTTGCCGGCGATTGCGGCTGTGTCGGTTGCTGCGCGAAACCGGCGGCTGCGGACAACACCAGCAACACGAACACTTTTCGCGCGAAGCACAAAGCGGGGCGCTGCTGTAAGGCCAATTTCAACGATTTTCCCCCGCCGCGATTATAGGAACGGGCGCAAGGCAGCGTCAATTGCGGACTGATCGAATTTCACGGCAGCCGCCAGAGCGCTCAGGTAACCCCTAAGTTCAGTCGGTAGCGGCGCGCGGACTTCGATGCGCTCGCCGGTGCGCGGCTGCGCGAACGCCACGCGCGCGGCGTGCAAAAAATTGCGCCCCAGCTCCGGAAGAACTGCATCGCCGGCGCGCTCTTGCCTCGGCGCTCCGTAAAGCGTGTCGCCTACGACCGGGCAGCCAAGCGTGGAAAAGTGAACGCGAATCTGGTGCGTCCTGCCGGTGTGCAAATCCGCCTCAACCAGCGAAAATCCGTCCAGGCGCAGCAGCACGCGCCAATCGGTGCGAGCGGCGCGGCCCTCGCGACGGCGCGCCGTCATGCGCGAGCGGCGGTGCAAATCGCGCGCGATGGGCATCTCGATCACGCCGCTATCACCCTTCACCTTGCCGTGCAACAGCGCGATGTACATTTTCCGCACCAGCCTGGCGCTGAATTGCTCCACAAGCTGCTTGTGAGCCGCGTCGTTGAGCGCAACAATCAGCGCGCCCGAAGTGCCTTTATCCAGCCGGTGAACGATTCCCGCACGCAGCGGGCCGCCAATCGACGACAACCCGGCGCTGCCGCCGAAGCGGCTCAGCAAAGCTGCAACCAGCGTGCCACTCGGCGCGCCCGCACCCGGATGAACGATCATGCCCGCGGGCTTGTTCACCACCGCTACGTCTTCGTCGTGGTACAAAACTTCGAGAGGGATCTCTTCGGGCTCAACGACTGCGGCCTGCGGCGGTGGTATTTCCACGCTGATAGATTCGCCCGCCGCCACGTGGTGCGAAGGCTTGCACGCCACGCCATCGACGACGACGCGCCCTTCTTCGATCAAATCCTGCACGTGAGAGCGGCTGAACTCCGGAATTTGCGACGCAAGGAACCGGTCGAGGCGGTCGCCGGCGCGTTCCGCTTCGACAACGAAAGTGCGGATGTGCGCGGAAGCAAGCGAGGGCTCCGCCGGTTGCGATTGGGCGCGCGGAGCAGGAAGAGGGCTCATGCGCTCCTCAGGAAGGCGATGCAGTGCTTATTGCGCCAGACGCGGCGGGTTGGATCGCTGCCGCGCGCCGCAATCCGCGCCACCACAGAAACCCGCCGGTAAAAATCAGTCCCGCGCTGACCAATTGCATCAGCGAAACCGAATCGTGAAACATCATCGTGCGCCCAGGGTCGCCGCGGAAGAATTCGATCGTGCCGCGCTCGATTCCGTAGAGGATGAAATATGCGCCGATCAATTGGCCTGAAAATCTCTGCCGCGCGCCGAGCCATATCAAAATCAGAAAATTCAGAAATTCCGCGCCCGATTCGTAGAGCTGCGTCGGATGCAGTGCCACATGGAGCGGCGTGCCGGAGAGCCGCGCGGCCACGGAGCTCTTGAACGTGACGCCCCAGGGCATCGACGTCGGCTTGCCGTAGCAACAGCCTGCCGCGAAACAACCAAGCCGCCCGATGCCGTGCCCCAGTGCCACACCCGCGGCGGAAACATCCAGCACCGAAAGAAACGGCATCTTCTGAAAATGCGTGTAGAGCAACACCCACGCGAGCCCGCCAATCACGCCGCCGTAGAAGACACCGCCAGATTCGATCGTCGCGACGCTGAAGATCGCGTGAGGATACGCGAGATAGTAATCCAGATTGCTGAAGATCAGCCACAGCTTCGATGCCGCCAGCGCCACCAGAATTCCATAGATGCCTAGGTTCCAGATCTTTCGCGGATGGAGCCCGGCGCGCGGCGCTTGCCAATACGCATACCACAGCCCTGCAACGAAGCCAGCGGCCACCAGCACACCATAGGTGTAGACCGTGAAGAGGCCGAACTCGAAAAGCACCGGATCCATGATTACGCGTGTTCCTGGCCGACGCGCCGCCCGCCGCGCAAAAGTTCAAGAATTACCAGTGCGGCGCCCATCACGATCGCGGTGTCGGCTACGTTGAAAGTGTACCAATGGTATGAGCCGAGACGAAAATCGATGAAGTCCGTCACGCTGCGACGAAACACCCGATCGACCACGTTTCCAACGGCACCTCCCAGGATTAGCGCCAAGCCATAACTGCCTAGCGCTCCTCCCGCCCGCCGT
>JASHWB010000148.1 GCA_030044295.1 Candidatus Acidiferrales bacterium | reverse complement strand
CATGCTGGGCGGGTACCTCGCTGTCGAGACGAAAGTGCCGATCTGGATCGGAGGAGCGCTCGTCATAGCCGGTTTCTTTCTATGCCTGCTGACCTTGATGTTCCTGGTGCAGCAGGGATATCGCGCGCTCCGTAGCAAGTTTCGAAAATCTCTGTAACGCGCCGCCCGCACACTTGTAGTGCTCAATTGACTCCCATGATAGCTTCGCGCATGATGAATTTTGCTCCCGCGGGAGCAATCTTCGTCACCGAAAGGCCGCGCTATGCCACCCGCCCGCAAAGTAGCCGTTCTCGTAGGAAGCCTCCGCAAGGAGTCGTTCAACCGCAAAACGGCCAACGCCATGATCGCGCTCAAGGCCGCGCCGCTCGAATATGAATTCGCGGAAATCGGCAATCAGGCGCTTTACAACCAGGCTGGACACCGACAGCCCTCCCGCCGAATGGGCCGCGCGGCGCCGCCAGATCAAATCTGCAGACGTGGTGCTTTTCTCTACGGGAGGCTGCGTAGCAACCACACGGCGATCATCCCGACCATGCCACCAGCGGCACCGCGTCATGTACCTCCTCGCCCTGGGACGCCGCTTTGCGCCCGTTAAACGCGTTACGGCGGCCCCGCGTTCAGCAGCCGCAGGACGATTTTTTCCACGTTTGCGGTGTATTCAAAGCCAATAATTTTCTGGCGCAAGATGCCGTGGCGATCGTAGATGAACGTCGTTGGCAGGCCTTGCAGGCCGCCGAACTTCGCGGCGAGCGCTGGGGCGCCGACCGCCAGCGGATAATGAACACCTGCCTCTCGCGCGAAACGAACCGGGTCCTCCGTGTCTGCCATCATGGTCGCCTTGAAACCGACAACGGTCAGCCCTCGCGATCCGTAGCGGTCCAGCAGATGCTGGTATCCTGGCATCTCCTTTTTGCACGGCTCGCACCAGGTAGCCCAAAAATCTACGATCGCCACTTTGCCGCGTAGCTCCGATGAGGAAAGCGGATTGCCCTGGAAATCCTTCACGTTGAAATCAGGCAGCATCGATCCAATTTCACCGGCGGGCGGAAGTGCTGCCGCCGGCCTTTTCGGTACCGCCGCTGGACCGCAAGCAGCGAGCGACGCAGCCGCCAGCCCAGTCCCCGCAATCCATAAAACCGCGCGGCAGTTCCTCACTGTCCATTTCCTTTTTCGATTTCAAGAACGGTAAGTTTCAACTCTTTCGGAACCTCCTTCTTCTTCGTCTTTCCTTTTTCGAATAGCCGTCCCTTCACTGTGACCGCCGCTTGCGATCCGGCGAGGGATTCGAGCTGCGCCGACTGCTGATTCGGCGATATCTCGAACGAACGTCCCGGCGCATACGCCAAGCTCAAGCTCTGCCCGGTTCGCACCACTCGTCCGCTCACCGTGACGTCCATTTCGGCCACGCTAACTCCGCTGTCGTAAGTTGCCTTCAGCAGTTGCCTCGGGTCGATTTCGCCGTCGTCTTTCGGAGTAATCTCCGCCGTTCCATCCCGCAAACTAACCAACGCTTTGGCGACGCCAGCCTGGCGTTCCAGGGATTTTTGCACCCCGTAGGCTCAAAAGTTTCAAGTCATGCCTTCGACGCGCATTTCGACGTGTCGAATCTGCGCCTGCAGCGCCGGCACGCAGAGCGCGCTCAAAATCAAAACCGTCGCAATCCTCGCCGCTTTCATCGGACCCTCCCCTAAAAATGCAGCCGAAACTGCTGCGTTATTCCGAAAACGATCTGACGCCTCACCGGCATGTAAGCAATCCCCGACGAGTGCGCCACATCCCAATCCACGCCAACCCACACGTCTAATCCCGGCCGCGCGTCCACGTACGTCGTCACACCCGCCAGTAACGCGTCTCCGCCACTGCCATTCTGTTCAACGCCTTGCACACGTTCGTTTTGAGAGTGCAGCCACGTGAGTTCCGGTCCAATGAACCAGTCCCGGCTCGCGTACTGCGATTCGTACGGTCGGTACGAAAGCCAGAACCGCGATTCGACTTCATCTCCCAGCCGCGTATCCTGAGTCCCGGTAGTTCGTAGCAACGAGCGAAAGTCCTCGTCCGCAACGAGCCGCCGGATGTTGAATACCCCCGTGTACGTCCAGTTTGCGCCGGCGAAGAAATCGGTCGACCCGGATCCTGCTTGCAGACCCGCAGGTAACGTGCCGGCCGCGTCTCTAAGATCTGTTCTCCCCGTCGGCAGCTTGGGCCCGAATGTCACGGACAACTGTGAGGTGCCCCGCGTCGAATCCTTCCGGTAGAAGCGATATTTCACCAATACCATCGCGTCTCCGAATCCTGTCCCTTTGGCTTCCGGCGAAGCTGCGCCGGCAAAGTCGAAATGGTTCGTGACGATCGGCGCCGTCACTTCCAAATCAAAGTTGGAAAAAAATCCCCACGTAAAGTCGAAATCACCTTCGTAAGAAAACGTGGGGAGTGCTGTGGCAGGAATAATTCCGCTGGTGCCCGCAAATGCTCCTCGCGTTGTAAATGTTGAGCCATACGAAACCAGCGCGCCGCCCGGAAAAAGAGGCGCGGCCGTTTCGGGAGACGGGCCTTGTGCCCGCGCTATGGCGGGCAGGGACGCCAAAATAAGCGCCGCTAAACACGCCACGCGGATTCGCGCGCGTGCCACAGATAATCTGGGCACTTGCTCCTCCATGCAGACTTAGGCGTCAGAACACACGTTCACGCAAATCGCCTGCTGGCGGAGCTTTAGATTCGGAGGGGTAATGCGGCTGCGCCCAAAGAGGAACCGGGCGGAGCATGGGACCGTGCGACGTCAGGTGACGACCCCGTCTGGGCGGCGGGCCGAACCTGATACGACGTGACGATGGCGCGAGCAATGCTCGGCGGTCCGATTTTTTCAATGCTAGCGTTGACGAATGCCGCGCGCGAAGCCGGTTGCACTTTGCAGCAGTTCTTTCCGTGCGAGCAGGGCATGTTCTTGCAGCACTGCATCGCCTGCTGCGGCGACATCGCGTACGAACAGTCCGCCGCGTACGCGGAGATCGTCAGAACAACTGCGATAGCCAGTATTGCTTTCGCGAAACGCATCATAGTTAGCGTAGACTCGCGTTTTTCCCGCGTCAAGCCTCATCCTGCCGCGAATTGCAGTGCGGTCGCGGCTCGAAACAACTACTCACTATCGAGTGTAGGTTCCAGTCGGGTCGGTTTTTACGTCGTGGTCCATGAACTCCAGCCAGAACCCCTGCGGATCGCCCAGGAACATCGTACGCGTAGTTTTAGAGATGAACACCGGCACGTTCGACTTGCTCTCGGTATGCAAGTGCGCCGCCGTGATGCGCTGCATCATCATGTCGTCATCTTTCGACATGAACAGGAAATGCGCGGCGCCCGCATCCTGAAAGTACGGCCGCTTGAAATTCTTGCTGTGGTTCTTGTATTCGACGAGTTCCATCACCACCGGCGAACCGGGCACGATCGCCTCCGCCATCCGGAATTGGCTGTGCGTCCCCGTCAGTTTTTCGTACGCCGCGTCGCCCATCCATGGACTCAGCCAAAACTTGAAATCCGGCCCCACGAGGCTCTCGTACAGCCGCGTGGTCTTCTCGAGATTGTCCACCACAATGGTCACGCGCGCGCCAAGCACGGTGCTCCCCGCGGCTGCGGTCGATGCCGGCGCCGGAGTCACCTGCATCAATTCCACCGGATACCCATCCGGATCGCGCACCATCACCGCGCGAATGTTTCCATTGATCCCCGGCCATCCGGAAAGCTCCACCGGATTCCCTCCTTCGGTGATTACCGGCGTGCGCTCGCTCTTCAGCACCGCCAGCGTTTTGTCGAGATCGGCGACGTACAGCTTCAGATACGACGCGCCCGGATCGGTCAGCGGCGGATTGAATCGCCGCTTCGGAATTCCTTCGATTTGAATCGCCTCGATGGTCATTTCCGGGCCACCGGGCGCCGCGGCCGTTCCCGGAATTGGAAGCAGCACCACGCGGCTGGTTTGAAGGTACGGGTTCGAGACACCCTGCGCGAGTGCCGCCACTTCTTGCAGGCCCTTGTTGATGAAAAAAGGCCGGGGCTGGTCGCGCTTGCCCACAAGTTCCAGTCCAATCAAGTCGTGATAAAAATGCGTCGTAAGTTCCACATCGATGATCTGCCGCCCAAGGTGCCCTGGACGCAGCACATCTCCCGCTGGCGCGATTCCCGTCGGCGGTGAGTCGAGCGACGCCCACGATGTTTGCGCCGACGCGATCGGCACCGCCATGAGCAACATCGCACCCATCGCTACGAATCCGAGCACACCCATTTTCTTCGTCATCGCGTTCTGCCCCTTCATCTCGCCCAGGCGTTGGAATTTTTCCATCTTCGCCGCTGCGCATCATACGCTTCGCCCGCCATCCTCACAACGGCGAAGTCGCGCGGACAGGCGCACGGCCACCGTCGTTCAACAAAAAGCGCTATTCAGCAGTTCGGCGCGCGATTTTGGCGCGGATGAATTACTCTTCGAATGAGGCCGCCGCCTCGGGAAGCGGGTCGCCTCCTCGCGCCACCCACACGTACAGTGTCGGCAGCAGGAACGCGCTCATCAGCAGATTGGTGATCAGGCCGCCGACGATGACGATAGCGAACGGCCGTTGCGAATCCGAGCCAATGGCGTGAGACATCGCCGCCGGCAGCAGTCCCAGGGTTGCCACTAGCATGGTCATCATGATAGGACGCAGCCGCAGCACCGCGCCTTCAACGGCCGAGTCCACAATGGAGCGGCCTGCTGCGCGGAGCTGATTGATGTACTCCAGCATGATGACACCGGTCTGCACCGAAACGCCGAAAAGCGCCAGGAAACCGACTTCCGACGAGACACTGAAATTGGTGCGCGTGATCAGCAGCACGAGCATGCCGCCAATACTGGCCATCGCCACCGTGGCAAGGATCAGCAGAGCCCACTTAAACGACCGGTACATGGAATACAGGATGATGAAGATCAGCAGCACGGTAAGCGGGACGATGACGGCCA
>JASHWB010000147.1 GCA_030044295.1 Candidatus Acidiferrales bacterium | reverse complement strand
AATGTTCTGGAAGATCATGAAAAAGGGCGGCGGAGGCGAGCCGACTGGCGAGCTCGGGAGCGCGATCAACAGCGCGTTCGGGAGCTTCAACGACTTCAAAACGAAATTCAACCAAGCGGCAACAACGAGATTCGGCTCCGGATGGGCTTGGCTGCTGTTTAAGGGCGGGAAGCTGAGTATCGAATCGACGGCCAATCAGGATAACCCGATCATCGACGGCGGAAAGGCGTTTTTCGGGTTGGACGTGTGGGAGCACGCGTACTACCTGAAGTATCAGAACCGCCGGCCAGAATACATCGAGGCTTTCTGGAATGTGGTGAACTGGGCGCAGGTAGCGGAGAATTTCGCTCAGGCGAAGAAGTAGCTTTCGCAGCCCGGGAAAGCCGCGGCAAGGGTACGGCATTGAGGCGCGTCCATTGTGCCGCTACAACGGCGGTGCGTGGACGCGCTTTATTTTGCGCCTGAGACGATTCGCGGAATCGAGCCGGGCGTGTCAACAGCACGAGCGCTTTAATGACTCGGGAAGAGGCGATGTTCGGCGATCAGGATGGCGACGGCGACGAATGTGGTAACAAGGGTTACGACGATTCCGACGCGGACAAATTCCCAGAAAGAAATGCGGACGTGCTTGCCGGCCTGCTGCAAAACGATCAAGTTGGCAACGGAGCTGATTGGAGTAGCGTTGCCGGCCAACGTGCTGGTGCTGGCGAGGGCGAGCCAAATTATCCGGCTGTTTGGGAACGAGGGAACGAGTGGGCTGAAAAGCAGCACAGCCGGAACGTTGCTGACCAGGTTCGACAAGATCAGCATCACCCCACTGACGGCGAAGAGTTGTGTATCGACGCTGCCTTCCAGTCCGTGATGGAAGCGAGCCAGCAAGTAGTTGACGGCGCCGGACGCTTCGAAACCCCGAATCAAGACGAATAGCGCGGCGAAAAACAGAAGCAGCTCCCAATCGATGCGGTGGTAGATTTTTTCGGCATCGACGCGGCCGATGATCAGGATGAGCGCTCCCACCGAAATGGCCACGAGCGGAAAGGAGTATCCGAAGGCCCAAAAGACGACGACGAGCGAGGCGGCAAAGGCGCACTTCAGGAGAAGGGAGCGGCGCAGGCGAACCTCGACCGAACGATCGTGGTGGATGAGCGGGTGATGAAGGATGTCGCGATGGTAGAAGAGCGTGAGCAGGGCCACGTCCAAAACCAAGCCGATGAGCGCGACGGGCGCGAGGTGCGCAAGGAATCCGAGGAACGATAAATGGGAGGAGATGCCGACGACGGCGTTCTGCGGGTTGCCGGTGACGGACATCACGGAGCCGATGTTCGCGGAGGTGGCAAGGGCGACGAGATACGGTGCTGGCGGCACGCGGAGGCGTTCGCTGACGACGAGGACGATGGGAGTGAAGATCAGGCAAATCGTGTCGTTGACGAAGAATGCGGCGAGGAGGCCGGACGTGAAAATCAGCAGCACGAGCAGCTGAAAACGCGTGCGTGCGATACGGGCAACGTGGACAGCGGTCCAATCGAAAAAGCCGGAGAAGTGGAAATGGGCGACAAGGATCATCATGCCGAGCAGGAAGATCAGCGTGTTCCAACTGATGGCCTGGTATGCCTGGTCGAGCGAGATCACGCCCATCACGACCATGGCGACCGCACCGCAAAAGGCCGCCGCTGTACGATCGAGGTGACTGCCGCGTCCGCTCTGAACGGCAATCAGGAGATAGGCGGCAACAAAAATTACGATGGGAACCCAGTGACTGTGCGCGACGGAAGCCGTGAGATGTGACATGAGGAAAGGTTTTGGATCGCGTTCTTTCGCCGCGCCAGCTTAGCGCGAGAAGTTCAGGCGCACAATCTTAGAGACGCGAGGTTCGCCAGTCGAGGAAAGCCCGGAATTCCGCGTATCGCAACGGGGAATTCCTATTGTTGCCAGATGGCTGAGGCACTGGATTCAAAGGGGAAGACCGCAACCATCCAGCCAAAAACTTGCGGAACCCATCGACCACCCGCGCCGGCGCAGGCGTCCTGCGACACGATTGATCCTTCCAGGCCGAATTGCTTAGCACCAACGGCCTGAGGCGCGGCGCGCCTGGGTGGAGCGCATAGATTTACGTGTTCGTACCAGCGGGCAACGCCTAGCGGAACGCGGTCGTTCAATTGCGACTCGGTGGCGGATTTCGGAGCGGTGAAAACCGCGCCCACGAGTTCGTAGCTCCCTTTGGATTTTTTGTAGAGCAAGGACGTGGGATGGCCGGGATTGAATTCATAGGCGGAGGCGTACGCATTGCGATCGCTGATGAACCAATAGAGACGCTGCTGGGTTTTGAGCATGAAGGGCTGGTATCCATCCGCGATCGCCGCGCGATAATCTTTGTACTTGGTCATCGAGTGACGCAGGATATCGAGGATTTCCTGGGCGCGCTGGGCGTCCCCGGCGGCGGCTGGCCGAAGCACGGTGGTGTACAGGTGCGAGTTCGAATCCATGGCAGAGCCGGAAATTGACTCGCCGGCGAGAAGCAACGCCTCGGGGTACATTTCCACGTCACGCTGAAAATCGCCAGTCTGACTCGCTGCCGCGCGATTTGCCCGATTTGCGGACGACGCGGTCGACGCCAGGACCAGAATGGCAAACACAGAAAGAAAAACTGCGCCCCCGCGCATGGCCGGACGTTCCTCCCCTTGCGGGTAGGGTAGCTCAAGGGCAAGGAGAAAACAGCAGCGCCGCGGCAAATGTAGGCGAAAGTGCAACCGGCGACGTTGCAGGGCGCGGAGCAGGGGTTGCGCTCGCAAAGCCATTATCGAGTAACGCGCGTGAACTCTTGACGGCGGCGGCGAAATCTGTAAACTGCGGTTTCGACCATGGCTACGGCGCCAAATCCGCTGGAAGAGCCGCTGCAGGATTTCCAGTTCCCGCAGCGAGAGGCAGCCTTTTTCTATGGTCTTTTTCTGCGCGGATATCCGGCGGAACAACTGCGTAGGGATATTGAAGTGCCGGCCGTCGTGCTAGCCAAATGGGACCGCGAGACACAACATGAACCGCGTCTGAGGCCGGTGCTGGAGCGCGTGGTGCGATACCGCCGGCACGTGCTGGCAATTTTCGACAACCTGGTTGGACACGACGCGGCGACGCAGCGAGTGCAGTAGTTCACGCCTTTCTATCTTCAGCTTTTCATTGCGGAGCTTGCAGTTCCCGCTGTTTCGTTCGGCTGCGGGTCCGCGCGTTGACTCCGCCGGGAGCGTCAACTACACTTTTTTTGCAGCATGAGCCCTGCCTGACACAGTTCCCCGGTAGCTCAATGGTAGAGCGTTCGGCTGTTAACCGAAATGTTGCAGGTTCGAGTCCTGCCCGGGGAGCCAAACCTATCGGGATTGCAGTTTCCGGTAGGCGGGGCATCGGTCAGCGTGGTCCTTGAGCGAAGCGGGACGAGCGTCGGCGCGACGGTTCTGAACAAGCCGTCAAATGTCGACATCATCTCTATCAAATAGTTCTTCAGGGGTTTCATTAACCCGCGTCGCCTGCACGCAGGCGCAGGTCCACGTCATGCCTTCTGTAAATCAGGGAAATCACGGATGACAGCATAGGGAATGCCATGACGTTGCCGAATGACTACCCGCACAATCGCTCGACCTCCTGCGGAAATAGCCTCGCTCCACGCATCTTCGGCCCCTGATTCGCAATCTACCGACTTCGCGCGGCATCCTACTTGTGGCGTGCCCCGAACGCGCTCCAGGGCGGTGCGCTTTCCGTTTCAGCACTGCGGGATCAGAACGGCGGATACGGAATCGACGTACATCTGCACAAATCGTTCTGAGCGCTGTGACTTCCAACGGTGATTGCGGGCCAAAAGTTTCGCTTAAGGAGCGCCGAGTACCGGTTGCAGCGCGTGATGAAACGCCGCTGACATTTGCGCGAACATATCGCGAGACGCGGGATCGGCCTTGGCGAGGTCCGCAGTCACCTGGTCGCGCTGCGCTAGGATGGATTGCATCGCCGATTTAGCGTTCGGCTGAGTCGTCCGTGAGAGCTCATCGTTCAGGTGATTGAAAAACGCGGTCGAGGCCGTGGCTGCGTCGCCGTAGTTTTTGTTGGCGGTATCCTCCACCAGGGTCAGTAGCTCATCCTGAAGCCGGGATAGCCGAACAGTGTCATTCGCTTGCGCGAGCTGCGCGTTTGCCGAACTCAGCTCCGTCTGCACCGATCGCGCCCTGCTGTATTCCCACCAAAATCCGCCGCCGAACGAAAGAGCCATCAGCACGAGTACGACGAAGAAGTAGCGCATCGAGAGCCTTTCTGTTGAAGTATCAGAAGCAGCGCCGCAGTTCCGCTGGTGTGACCGTAACACATTTTGCGGCTGGTGTTTACTGCATGAACGGGCCGCGCTCTAAACGCACTGCACGCCGTGCGCGGTAATCTTGGCCCGGTCGCGTGCCATCCGTTTTGCGGCAGGTGTAAGATCGTTGAAAACATGCGGCTGCCGGGTTCTTCGGCGCGAGGAGAATCGTCGAAATGCAGAAGATCGGTTTCGTGGGGCTCGGCCACATGGGCGGCCACGTGGTCGAAAGGCTGCTTCGAAAGGGATATGCCGTCACAGGCTACAATCGCACGCGATCGAGGGCGGAATGGCTGACGCAGCAAGGCATGCATCTCGCAGATTCTCCACGCAGCGTGGCCGAAGCGGCTGACGTTGTCTTCACCATGGTTACAAACGCCGCCGCTCTTTCGGCTGTGACGGAAGGACCCGAAGGATTTCTCGCCGGCTGCCGCGCGAATCAGATCCTAGTCGACATGAGCACCGTGGGACCAGCATTCAGCCGCAGTCTGGCCGCGCGCGTGCGAGAAAAAGGAGCGGATATGCTCGACGCGCCGGTTTCCGGCAGCGTCGTCACTCTGCAGGAAGGCAAGCTTTCCATTATGGTCGGAGGCCCGGCGGCAATATTTGAGCGCGTACGCCCGATTCTGTTGGACATTGGTCCGAGAGTGACCCACGTCGGGGACAACGGCCTGGCGCTGTCGATGAAAATCGCCGCGAATTTGAACCTTGCCGTGCAGATGCTCGCTTTCAGTGAAAGCGTTTTGCTGGCGGAAAAAAGCGGTATTGCGCGCGAAACTGCCGTGGACGTGCTCGTCCACAGCGCCGTTGCTTCGCCGATGATTCAATATCGCGGCCCGTTCGTGTTGCGCCTGCCGGAAAAGGCTTGGTTCGACGTGAACATGATGCAGAAAGACATGGTCCTGGCGCTCGAGGCCGGGCGCCAGCACGATCTGCCGTTGCCCACCACTGCCGCGGCGAACGAATTTCTTACTGCCGCGCGAGCCATGGGATTTGCCAAAGAGGATTTTGCTGTGATTTTTAGAGTCCTCGCCAGCATGGCAGGGCTGCCGCAATGACTTTGCCGTCGCGCAAAGACGATTCTCACCAGATCCGAATTTGTTCGCTGCTACCCAGCGCAACGGAGATCGTTTGCGCGCTCGGCGCGGGAGATCAGCTCGTTGGCGTGACACACGAGTGCGATTTCCCGTCATCCGTCGCCTTCGTTCCGAAGGTCACGCGTAGCAACATCCCCGGCCATTTCTCGAGCGCTGAAATCGACGCAGCCGTCAGCGCCAGCCTGGATTCTTCTGGCTCGCTTTACGAACTGGACCTGATTGCGTTGGAAAACTTGCAGCCGGATTTAATCATCACACAGCGATTGTGCGACGTCTGCGCGG
>JASHWB010000146.1 GCA_030044295.1 Candidatus Acidiferrales bacterium | reverse complement strand
GATTGGTGCTTTCCCGTACGGAGCACTGGAAGTCGGTGCGTGGCGCGTACGCCACTCGCGGAGGGATGAAGATTGACAATCTCCGCATTCTGCTGGTAGATGATGTATTGACGACTGGCGCGACGCTTGATGCCTGTTCCCGAGCCCTCAAGAAAGCGGGCGCTTCGGCAGCATTCGGATTAACAGTTGGAAGGGTTCGCTCCGGTCCGGCAGCTGCGATTTCCGGGCCTGCAACTCAAATGAATTCTGCAACCAAGCTGGATTGAGGGCGCATCTACGAGTATAAGGAGCTTCGGATCGAGTGTGAAGGAAGGAGCTTCGTATCGAGGCGTGAAGGCGGCGTAAATGGATAATCGCCCCAAAACCGGTTTGCGGCCTCGGCCCAACATCAGCGTCGCAGCGGCGGCCGCTGACGCCACTGCGCAAAAACCCGCTGATCCGCCTGGCAGTAGCCGCCTCTCGGTGATGCAGTCCCCGGTACTGGTACTGAACGCGACGTTCGAACCGATCAACGTGACCGCAGTGCGCCGCGCTTTGGTGCTGATGCTCAAGGGCGTGGCACAAGCCGAAGAAACGAACCACGGAGAGGTTCACTCCACGTCAAAGGCTGTCGCCGTGCCGTCCGTGATTCGCCTGCTAACGTACCGGCACATTCCGCAGCAAAGCCGCGCGCTTTCCAGAAAAAACATTTTGCTGCGCGACCGTAACACCTGCCAGTTTTGCGGAAAGTTGTTTCCGGCGTCGGAACTTACGCTCGATCACGTAATGCCACGGTCGCGCGGCGGGCGCTCCACCTGGGAAAACCTAGTGGCATGCTGCTACTCATGTAACAACCGTAAAGGTGATCGCACGCCCGAAGAAGCGGGTATTCAACTGCAGCGGAGACCGCGACCGTTCACTTTACACACGTCACGTCAGTTGATGCGACTGATGGGCCACCGCGACGAGAAGTGGCGCAAATATCTCTTTTATTGATCGCTGCCCGTGCAACCTTTTCGGAAGACCCGCGTCTAACTTATCAAACACTTCTAGGACACACCCCGGGAAGCGGACCAGCGTCAGTTGGTCAGCTTCCCTTCTTTATTTTCTACGCCGTTTCCCTACCACAATTTCGGCGCGGGCACGAAAGAACTCCGAAGGGTCATTGGCGGAACATAACCTTCAGCCCGCGCCGCCAGTTCTCGTTCAGCCCAATGCGCGTCACACTGATTTCCGGCGAGAAGTATTTCAGCAGAATGTCCGTCGTAGGATGAAATCGCAGAGCGGGCGCGGCGAGCCAAACCAGCGGCGGCTTCGGATCGAGCGCGACGCCGGGGAAATAGCCGTAGCGCTCGAAATCACCGTCGCGCTGGTGACGCCGTACGCGCAGCCAATAATCGACAGCCTGCAGCGGCAGTTGAATATCTTCGGAAGCCTTCAGCTCGATGACCACCAGTCTGCCGCGCCGCGTGACCCCCAGCAAATCTAGAATTCCACGGTCGCCGGCCGCGAGCGCCGGCATCTGCGAGTAGACGTGGCGCGGATCGAGAGAGGCGTCAAGCCGCGTGCAGTCCTCGAGGACCAGCGACTCCAACCAGCGTTCTGGCGCCGCCCGGTAGTTCCGCTGATTTGTCTCGCTCGCGAACGGATTGCGTTGAAAAGCGAGTTTCGCGACCAGGCGTTCAAGCTGCGGTTCCTTCGCCGTACTCAGAAACTGCGGCGAATCAGCCCATCCGAATCTCATTCCTTCTTTCGACCACCACGCGAACTCCAGTCCTCGAAAACAGAATGCAACTTCTTTCGCTCCGGCGAGCACGCGAACGCGAAGCGCTCCGCTCTCATCCGCGAGGATTCTCGCCAGCGCTGGAACTCGACGGGCCGCCTCGCGCGCCGTTTGGACTAGCTCTTCGGCTTGCCGCCACGGCACAAGCCAGCTTTCGAGATTTCCCGTGCCCTCCGTATCCGCCTTTTGAATTTGCCAATCCCAGTCGCGGTACTCGAAGATCTCGGTGCGAGCGGCGCTCGAAAGCGCGGTCGCCCTCTCGCGAAGCAGCTTCGCGCTGCCCTGCGGTACGAATAGCCGCAAAGCCTCGACTGGGTGCCGTTCCGCACGGCTGCGCATCCAGTCGAGCCAGATGATCCCGTGGGCCAGCATCGCTTCGAGCGCGGCGGTATTTTCTCCGGGGGCTATCGCCAGCACGGCGTACGCGCGACCACTTTCGCGCATGCGTCCGCGCGCGTACCAACTGGAAAGCGACCGCCGCAAATCTGGCGCGGCGGTAAGCGGATCGATTTGCGCGTCGGGGAAACTCTCGGAGAGAATGCGCTGAAACCTGGCGCGAAATTGTTCGCGGGTAATGCGTCCTGGGGAGCGGGGGACATCGGTGCGAAGAAATTCAATGTGACTCGGCCGGGTGCGGCCGAAGCGTTGCACTTCCAAAACGATGCGACCTTCCGTTTGTTCGCGAATTCGCAGCAGGCGCCGCGTCACGCTTCGTTCGCTGGACCAGAGATGCACCAGCGAATTCTTGCCTTGGCTGCGAAGCTCGCAATGCAGCCCGGCAAGTTCGGCAAGCCATTCGCCGTCTTCGCGGACCTCCGCGGGACCCGAAGCTGCCATGGCCTCCAAGGCGCGGTCAAGCTCAGCCCATTCGTTCATAGACAACCGCCCTAACGTTTAGAAACAGATTGCCGCTACTGCAAAACCAAGCCGGTCACGCGGATCGTAGGATACTGCTGATTCCATTCCGCCGGAAGATCCTCGAACGTGATCTGAAACTCCCGCTGCTGGCCCGGGCCGAGCGGCTGGGACGAATCAGAGATCACGCGATGCGTCTCGCGCAAAATTACCTGATTAAACGGATCGTGGAACTGGACCAGAATTTCCATGGCTTCGATAGGGCGCGCGCCTCCGTTGGAGATCACTCCGTCGAGGTATGTGAATTTTTCGTTCAGCATGTTCGACGATTCGGAGAGCTGGAGGTTTTGGAAGTGGATGTTTCCGGCGTAGTTTTGCGCATCGGCCGCGAACGGAAGCTTCGGCTGTTGCGCCGGCTTGGTTGGTTTGCTCGAATGCGTCGCGACCAGGAAAACGATTACGACGATCGATACGACCACCAAACCCGCGAAAAATGCTGCCGGGAAACCTCTCTTTTCGTCGCCTCCGAAGTTTCCCGTCGAGGTCATGGAATTCTCAGCGGCCGAATGAGAGTCTCAGAATCAACGGTTCCGGCAGGCCGGCCCGTGTCATGCGTTCCTGAACGGACGCAATATCGTAGGGAATGCGCCAGAACTCAACCGCTCGGCTCTCGAACTCGGCAATGGCAAATCCGGCACGCGGGTTACCGTCGCGCGGCTGTCCGATCGAGCCAGGGTTCAGCAGGTACGTAGTACCAGGTTCCACCGTGATGCTAAGAGATTCGCGGCCTGCCGGGGGCGCCGTGCGCAGCACCTGGACGTCTTCACCGCGAAGCGTGAAGCCGCCCTGCAAATGCGTATGGCCGAAAAACGTTACCGGGGTCAGCGCATTTTTCAAATCCTCCACCGCTAACTCGGGGGCGTACACGTATTCGTCCTCGTCGTAAACAGAGCCGTGCACGATGGAGAAGCCGTCAACGTCCTTTGGGCCTTTCGCAAGGTGCTGCAGGAATTCGCGGTTTTCCGGACGCAAGCGTTCGCGAGTCCACATCGCCGCCGCCCGCGCGATGGGATTGAAATCGTCGATGTCCTCGACGCCAGCCACAGCCTTATCGTGATTGCCGCGGATCGTGGCTGCGCCGAGCGAGCGGACGCAGTCGATGACTTCGTTCGGGTCAGGCCCGTATCCAACCAGATCGCCAAGGCAGACGATTTTTTCCCACTTGCCCTTGGCGGACGCCAGGACCGCGTCAAGGGCCGTCATATTAGCGTGAATATCGCTGATGATCAGGTAGCGCATGTGAGTCACCGAATGAGCATCGCGTCGCCGTAGCTATAAAAACGATAGCCCGATTCGACCGCGTGGCGATAGGCACCCAGAATGTTTTCGCGCCCCGCGAACGCCGCCACCATAGCGAGTAACGTGGAACGCGGTAAGTGAAAATTGGTGAGCATCTGGTTTACGGCGCGGAATATCTTGCCTGGAAAAAGGAAAATAGTCGCGTCGAATTTTCCAGCGGCGGGCAGCCCGCCGTTTTGCTCCGCGGAGTCTTCCAGTGCGCGCACCACGGTGGTTCCTACGGCGAGCACGGGGCGATTTTCGCCGCGCGCTTTCGCGATCGCCTCGGCGGTGCATTCGGGGATTTCGTACGATTCGGCATGAATTTTGTGTTCTTCCAGCCGCCCAGTGCGGACTGGCTCGAACGTGCCGAGCCCGACATCCAGAGTTAATTCGGCGATCTGAACACCACGGGCGCGAATTCGCTCCAGGATTTCCGGCGTGAAGTGCAGTCCGGCTGTAGGCGCTGCGACGGCGATGCCGTGGCGAGCGAAAACGGTTTGGTAGCGCTCGCGGTCAAGCGGCTCATCCGCGCGTTTGATATAGGGAGGCAGCGGGATGTGCCCGAGCCGGCTGAGCGCCTCGTGAAAACCACTCTTCGAAGTGAAACGCAGTACACGAATTCCGAACGCGCCGCGCCCTTCTACCTGCGCTTTGAGCTCGCCATCGCCGAAAACGATTTGTTCGCCGACCGGAATTTTCCTGCCGGGGCGAACGAGAGTCTCCCATATGTCCGGCGAGAGCTGGCGAACGAGGAGAACTTCGACTTGCGCCTGCAGGAACTCATGGCGCGCGGGATTTCGGCGGCCGAGGGGCTGCGCGTGAATTCCGCCGCGATGACCGAAAAGCCTTGCCGGAACGACGCGCGCGTTGTTCAAGATCATCAGTTCGTCCCCGCGCAGAATTTCCGGCAGTTCGCGGAATTGGCGATCGCGCCATGCCCCAGTGGCGCGGTCGAGCAACAACAGGCGCGAAGCGTCGCGCTCGGCAAGCGGGCGCTGCGCGATGCGCTCCGGAGGCAGATCGTAATCGAATTCTCCGACATCCATTTAAGCCTTCGCAACCTGCTCGGAAACGCGCGCGACAATTTCGCGCATTTCTTCATGGATTCTTGCATTTGATGCGATCAGGACGCGCCCGCCGGGCCGGTACGGCTGGCCATCGATATCCGTGACCACTCCCCCCGCTTCTCGGACGAGGATGGTGCCTGCGGCGGTATCCCAGGACTTCAGGCCGAACTCCCAAAATCCGTCAAAGCGGCCGCAAGCGACGGCGCACAGGTCGAGTGCCGCTGCGCCATCGCGACGGACACCGTGCGAACGCAACGTGAACTCCCAGTAGTAGTTGATATTGGCGCTTTTTTTGCGATGATGGGTCGGAAATCCGGTGGCGACAAGACTTTGGGAAAGAGCCGGGACGGTCGAGACGCGGATCGGCCGATTGTTGAGATACGCCCCTTCACCCAGCGCCGCGGTGAAGAGCTCGTCATACACCGGGTTGAGCACGGCGCCGACGATCGGCTCGCCATCCTGGAGCAGTCCCAGGGAAACGCAGAAACACGGGTAACCATGCGCGAAGTTGGTGGTTCCGTCGAGTGGATCGACGTGCCAACAATATTTCGCGTTGGCGGTTTCCTGGCGGCTGCCTTCTTCCGCAACGATAGCGTGATCGGGAAAGCGTTCGCGCAGCCTCGACACGACGAGTTCCTCGGAGCGGCGATCGGAGTCGGTGATGAGATCGACTTCACCCTTGTACTCGATTTCCTTAGGACGGTCATACCCCGCACGCAGGATCGAGCCTGCTTCTCGCGCAATTTCAATGGCTGCCTGAAGAAAAAGGTTCATGAAGATTAAAGCGCGCGCCGATTATTCCTGCACGGCAGCGGCGAAGTACTCCTTTTTGTATTGCACGGTGTAATTGCCTTTGACGGTGAGCAGCACGTGGCGGTCGCTAGCGGGCGGCGGCGCGGGATTGGGATAGTAGCCGATCAAATATTGCGTGCGCAGCTCGCGGTCGATGCGGGCAAACATTTCGGAGAGCTGGCGGACATCGTGGAGGTAGAAAATCGCGCCTCCGGTGCTATCGGTAATGGTGATCAGGGCATGCTCGCCACCGGTGTTGCGGCCATTTTCGTTTTGCACCGGGTTCACGATGATGGAGTAGAGCAACGCTCCGGAAACGATGGCCCTGCGGCGTGCCTCCTCGAATTTCGAAACGCTGGTGGTTTCGCCGGCGTCGGTGACGATGATGATCGCGCGGCGGCGTCCCTCCGGAAGGCGCGCCAACGCCTTGGAGCCGAGCACGACGGCATCAAAGAGCGAAGTGCCCGCGCCGGGCTGCATGCGGTGAACGTTGGCTTGCAACTGCCGCACGTCGTCGGTGAACGGGCCGATCTGCGTAACGTCCTCATCGAACTCGAAAAACCCCAGCGAGTCGCCTGGTCGAACCACCTTGGCAATGAACTGATCGGCAGCCTCCGCTTCGAATCTTAAGTCGGAGTATTCGCTGGCGCTGGTATCGATCATGAGGGCGAGATCGAGGGGGCGCGCGGTCTGAGATTCGAATCGCGCGATCTTCTGCGACGCGCCGTTTTCGGAGATTTGAAAGTCATCCTTGGTGAGGCCGATCACGGGCTGGCCGCTAGCGTCGAGCACACTGGCATAGATATTGACGAGATCGGTGCTCACGCGGATGACGGGAGAAGTTTGCGAGAAGGCGGGCACGGGCAGCGCGAAGGCAACGGCAAAAGTTGCGCTCACCGCGAGCACGCGCAAACCCTCGAAGTGGATTTTCATCAGCAGCCCGATTCAACGTTTGTTGATGCTGGGGGAGCAGAGGGTTGCTCGCCTTCGGCCCAAACGGCGCCTCCTACGAAGAATTCTTTTTTCCAGATGGGAACCGTGCGCTTCAGGGTATCGATGGCATAGCGGCAGGCGTCAAACGCGGCGGCACGATGGGGAGAACTGACGGCAATGAACACGCTGGTTTCGCCAATCTCAAGGCGCCCAAGCCGGTGAACGATCGCGAGCCGATGGATTGGGAATTTTTCGCGGATGGCCGCGGCGATTTCGCGCATTTT
>JASHWB010000145.1 GCA_030044295.1 Candidatus Acidiferrales bacterium | reverse complement strand
CTGCCGAATGGCCAGCGGGAGCTCGTGCTCGGAGAAAAATCGGGCATGGCGTACGCGCTCGACCCGGACAAACAAGGCGCGATTTTGTGGCAAACGCGCGCGGGAGAAGGAAGCGCGCTGGGCGGCGTGCAATGGGGCTCGGCGACGGACGGGCAAAACATGTACGTTGCGGCGTCGGACATTCGATTCACGGGCATCGTGATGGATAAAAAGTCAGCGCAGGGCTACCGGCTGATCGTCGATCCCACGCACGGCGGCGGGCTTTCGGCGGTCGATCTGGCAAATGGGCAGAAGGTGTGGACGGCTACGCCTCTGCCGGCGTGCAGCGGGCGGCAAGAGTGCAGTCCGGCGCAATCGCAGGCTATCTCTGTGATTCCGGGAGTGGTCTTCTCGGGATCTCTCGATGGGCATATCCGAGCGTATTCGACTTCTGATGGAAAAATTCTGTGGGATTTCGATACGGCTCGGGACTATTCAACCGTCAATGGGCAACCGGCACATGGCGGGTCGCTCGATGGGCCCGGCCCCGTGGTTGTGGATGGAATGTTGTTTGTCTCGTCAGGTTACGGGCAGTGGGGCGGCATGCCGGGGAACGTTTTGCTGGCGTTTTCCGTAGACGGAAAGTAGCAGACACTCTTGGCTGCCGATGACCGGCTGCTCGATGACCGGAACGAGAGTGGCCGAATCCATGGAGAGGGGATGAAAACGTTGGAATTAAGCGTAGCGCGTAAAGTGGCCGTGGTTGCGTTGGTTTTTGGCGCGTGGGCGGCTTATTCACGTCCGATTCGAGCGCAATCCGATTACAAGAATGAAGTACGGGCGGACCAGGAGGAAATCTACGTATTTCGAACGACTCGCACAGATCGGAAAACAGGAGCAACGCCCGCGTGCTCGGCAGCGCCATTCGCGACCGGCGACGAGCAGGATTTCGATCTGTGGTCGATTGAGGTGCGCGGCGCAGATAGCCGCGTGGTGAACACGCACAGGAGCGGAGTGGGAGAGTTCATCGGCTGCTTCAGCCGGCCGGCCGCGGATTACTCGGTGCAAATGTATGCGGCTGGAAAAGTGGCGGGCGTCCCATGGACCGGCGTTGGCGAGTGCATTGTGGCAAAAGCACAGCCTCCAGTGCACACGGTGGTGACGTACACGTGCAAGCTGGACTTGAGCGAACTGCCGGCCGCTTACTCCGGCGGGTTCATAGTTTCAAGCACGCTTGCGACGCTGCTGAGGGGCCAGCCTCCGACAGCGCATGTACCCGGATATGTGTCGACGTCGATCGTGACGATGCGGCTTTGGAAGAAACCCGGAAATACCGCTGCGAAAACAGAGTAGGCCGGGGCTGAAAGCTAGCGGCGGATCGATTGCGCGTCAACAGCGACGAGGAAGCCGGTGCAGGTGGCACGTGAAGAGGTCGCCTGCCGCGCTGAAGCGCGGCGCTACACAAAGACAGTGCTCAGGCCGGGCACAGCATGCTGTGCCCCTACACATGTAACCGGAGTATGGCGATGAGTTGCTAGTGGGCGGCGACGTGGCGGCCGGACGCGATCTTCTTGAGGGCAAAGCCGATAGGGACGGTGAGGATCGAGGCATAAGCGAGGTAGTGAAAATCGTCAATGTAGGAAAGCAGCGCGGCTTGCTGATTCACACTAGCTTCGATGATGCTGAGGGCGCGATGGAGCGCGTCCGCGGGATTGTAATGTTGGAGCAGTAGTCCTTCGAGTCCCTTAACCGCGCGCTGATACAGGTGGCTTTGCGGCGAGAGCGCGTGCACCAGGTAGGTGCGGTGGACCTGCTGGCGACGGGCGATGATCGTTTCAACGAGAGAGATCCCGATGCTGCCGCCGACATTGCGGAACAGGTTGTAAAGACCGCTGGCGTTGCCGATCTGCTCGTCGGGAAGAGTACCCATGGCGACGGTAGCAAGCGGGACGAAGACGAAACCGAGGAAGAAACCGCTGAAAGTGATGGCCCAGAAGAGCGTCCACTGGCCGATTTGCAGATAGGCCTCCGCAAGCCACCAGTTGCAGATGGCAACACCGGCGAATCCGACCATGATGAGGCGGCGGCTATCAATTTTCGTCATTAGAAGGCCAACGAGCGGCATAGCGACGATTGCGCCAAGACCGCGCGGCGCGACGGCAAGTCCGGCGGCGAGCGAGGTGTAGTTCAGCAGCGTCTGAAAAAAGAGCGGCAACAGCGTGACCATGCCATAGACGATCCCGCCGAAAAGAAAAATCTGCAGGCAGCCAATGGAAAAATTGCGGTCCTTGAAAACGCCTAAATCGACCAGGGGCTTGCGGGCCTTGAGTTCACGCCAGAGAAAAGCAACCAGGGCCACAACGACGATAACAGCTGCCCAGCGAATCCAGTCGGCGCCAAACCAGTTGTCTTCCTGACCTTTGTCGAGAATGATTTGAAGCGCGCCAATCCAAATGGCCAGCAGACCAAGGCCGATGCCGTCCAAGCGGCCAGGGTGGGCGTTGCGAATGTACGGCGGATCGGTGACGAAGCGCGAGATCAAGATCACGGCCAGGATTCCGATCGGAATGTTGATGAAGAAGGCCCAGCGCCAGGTGTACGTCTCGGTGATCCATCCGCCGAGCGTGGGCCCAAGAACCGGAGCGACAACCACTCCGAAGCCGAAAGCGGCCATGGCCAAACCGCGTTTTTCCGGCGGAAAGCTTTCGAGAAGGATCGCTTGCGAAACAGGCTGCAGGGCGCCGCCGCCCGCTCCTTGCAGGGCCCGGGCAATCAAAATCATTCCGAGGCTGGCCGCAGAGCCCACCAGAAAAGACGAGAACGTGAAAATAATGATGCAGACAATGAGGAAGCGCTTCCGGCCAAAGCGCAAGGAGAACCATCCGCTAGCGGGAAGAATGACTGCGTTGGCGACGAGATAGCTGGTGAGGACCCAGGTGGCTTGCTCGGTACTTGCCGCGAGGCTTCCGCCTATGTACGGCAGCGCGACCGAGGCTATGGAAGTGTCGAGCACTTCCATAAAGGTCGCCAGCATGACCGCGGCGGCGATCAGCCACGGATTGACGTCCGAATATGATGTGTAAGGCTGCGCTTGAGCTTGGCTGGCCATGCGAGGCGCGTCACCTGAGCCTAGTGGCCGCGAACCCTGAATAAATCAGAGTTGCGGGCGAGAGGTGAAGGTCAGGACCTGACGATGGCGCAGCAAGTCCACGGGCGGGATATATTCAGATCTTCTCGAAAAATCGCCCGTAGACCTTAGATGCCCTCGGGCGAAATACGGCTCCGTCTATGTGGGTGAATACGGGCGGTCTCCCTCCGGACGACAACTGTTCGGCGTTCGGCGCGATGAGACTGGCAGCGTGCGGCCGCTAGTGCGAGGCGGACTTGGGAGGCGGAATCGTGCCGGCATCCCAGTGCTCGTCAGCCTTGCCATCCTTCATGCGCCACATGTCAAACCAAGAAGTGGTGTATTTCTTCGATGGATCGCGTGGATCCGTAAGCGTCCGCTTGGTGACGACAATCACCAGATCGCCCTGCGCGACAACCGCTACGACCGGAATGCCCAGATGGGCAGGAACCGGCGAGGGCTTGGTGAACGATTTGAAGAACTTGACCACGGGCGCGAGGCCTGACGTCACCTGCGGATTGTGCTGGATGTAACGCTCGGTGATCCACTTGTTGGCTTCGTCCCAGTGATTGGCTTCGAGCAGATCTTTCTCGATGTGATAGGCGGCCTGCTTTTCCGCATCGAGTTTCGGATTTTTGTCGTGAAAGAGCGCGTCCGGATTGGATGAGGCGACGACCGGCGCTTGAGCAAAGGCCGGGGCGCAGGCGAACAAGATTGCAGCGGTAGCGAGAAGAAAGGATTGTGTTTTCATGGCGCACTAAATACAGCGAATCCGGAAGATAGTCAAGCGATTGGACCGCGACCTGAGTGAGTTCGGATTTCGACTGCCGGCGACATCATCGAGAAAACTCAAGCACGGCGCGCATGAAATCACACGCGATTGTCAGGTTCTTCCGGACGGAGTTCGGGGCGAGCGCCGAAGAAGCGGAAGTAGAGCGTCAGGCTGAAGGCGATGACGGCGGCGTAGGCGTAAAACGGCAGGGCGATATCGTCCGCGCCAAACGCGTAGCCGGTGAACACGATGGCTCCGGCAGAACCCGAGAGCCGGGCCACCTGGCTTACGCCCAGTGCGCGCCCGGTTTCGCCTTCGTGAACCATGGCGGTGAGAGCGGTTTGCTGCGCGGGAACGGCGACTACGCGCAAGGCAGGCGTGAGCAGATAAATGGCGAGGGCCAGGGGAAGATTGCGCACAAGAGGAAGCATCACCAGGAGCGCGGCGCCGATTCCGCGCGAGAAGGCCACGCCCATGACGAAACCGATCTTCCGTTCAATCCAGGGGGAAAAGAGCAGCAAGACGGAGCTCAAGATTTCGGCGATGAAGCCGTAGGTGGCCATGCGGGGCCTAGGAAAATGGTAGACGATGACGAAAAACGGGATGAGGAACGGGATGATCAAGCCCTGAGAAAAGCCGTTGATAGCGCCGGTGATGGAAAACTTGCCGATCACTTTGCGGCTTTGCACACGCAAACGCTGATCGCTCCGCCGGCGAGGCAATCTCATCGGGAAGATAAACGGAATCCCGGCGGCGCTGACCACGGCAGCGGCGAGAAACGCCATGCGGCCGCCGATGACCCTGGCCAACAGCATGCCGCCTGCACCGAAAAAGCCGCTCAAAAACGTGAACAGAGAGAAATAGTGGGTGCGGTTTTCGGTGGTCGTAAGATCGGAGATGGCCGCGTTCTGCGGCGGCTGGCCCGCACCGCCAGCGCCTCCCGAGGCGCGCGCGCCCGTAGCAGAAAAGCCGCCGAGCATGGCGGCAGCGAAAATAACGGCCAAACGTCCCGACGAAAAGGCCAACAGCGCACCGGCGGGCAAGAGGATGCCAGCGAGCAGAAGGGTGCCCTTGCGTCCCCAGACGTCGGCTAGATAGCCGAAAAGCAGCGTGAGAACAGCAGTAGCGAGTGTCGCGGCGGCATACAGGATACCCAGGGTAAACGCGCTGTAGTGCAGCTCCGTGAGGATGTAATAAGGGAACGCGACAGAGATGAGACCCGCCGCGAGAGTGCGCGTCAGGCGGAAGAGCAGCAGCAGTCGCAGTTGAGTGCTGTTGTTCACGCGCAAACGAGAATATCAGACACCGGAGGCGGGAGGCAGCGCGCAAACGGCGGATTCCGCCGCGGCGGCGTTCACTTCGAGAGATGCGAGGGCAGCCCGCTACGAAAGGAGGCTGCGATCGTGCGTGCCTGAGCCGGTTTTCTTACGCTGCGGCGGCGATTCGGACGAGTCGTCGCCGGATGGCCCGCGGAAAAAAGTGTTGCCAGCGAGGATCGTATCGATGGCACGGATCAGATTGCGAGCCGCCTGAGATTTCACGACCAGGCCTCGCGCACCGGCTTCGCGCGCCTCGCGCTCGACGCGAGCGGAATCGTGCATGCTGAAAAGGAGGATTTTGGACCGTTCATTTTCTTTCACGATGGCTCTGGCAGCGTCGATGCCGTTCATCACAGGCATGCCGATATCGAGCACGATCACACCCGGCTTCAGCACGCGGGCCATTTCAACGCCTTCCCAACCGTTGTGAGCCAAGCCACAAATCCGCCATTCGCGGCCGGACCGCTCTACAAGAGTGCGGATGCCCTCCAATATGACTTCGTGATCATCCACGAGAAGAATGCGGTCGCTCATGCGATTCCTGACTTGAATGCGCTCGGGGCGGCTCGGAAGCGGGCGGCTTGACTGGAGCGCTGGCGTGAATTTCGGTGCCGAACCTATTCGAGGTTACGGCCAGATCGCCACCCAGCTGTCGCATGCGTTCGCGCATGCCGCGGAGACCGACGCCCGTTGGGCTGATCGAATAGCTTCCCCATTCGTCGAGAATTCCGGCCGGGAGGCCCTTGCCGAGGTCCCGAACCTCCAAATTCACAGAACCGCGATGGATATACAATCGGATAAAAGCCCTTATCGCTTCCCGAATGGCGATGGACGTTGGTGAGGGCCTCCTGCAGAACGCGGAATAGGGCCATTTCGACGTCCGAAGGCATGCGGGGGAAATCGGCGTCCATTTCGAGCGAGGTGCGAATATCGCTGCGGCGCGAAAAGCCCTCGAGATACCAAGGAAACGCGGATTTAAGTCCCATTTCCTCGAGCGTGGGCGGATACAGCAGATGCGAGACGGTACGAACTTCCTTCAGCGAATCGTCGGCTAAACGAACGCATTGGCCGATCTGGGCGCTCAATTGACCGAAGCTGCGTTGAGGCGAGAGATCGAGCGACTCGAGATGCATCTTGAGCATCGAGAGGTATTGTCCGACGCTATCGTGGAGTTCGCGGCCGATGCGGCGGCGCTCTTCATCCTGGGCGCGCATTAGGCGCAGAGAAATCTCGCGTAGCGACTGGGCAGAGCGCTCCACCTCGAGTTCGTCGGCACGCCGCTTGCGGATTTCGGCCGCCTGGTAATGCGTCCGAGCGGGTCCATGGTGTAAATGGCGCAGTTCTTCACAGAATCCACGAAGACGCGGAAGAGCTCGTCGGACAGCAGCTGTGGAGCAGCTCGCGGCAGCTGAGGGCGCTTGGGACGCGGAGCGACGTGCGATTGCTTCGAGACGCGCGGCTGCTTCGAGATGTGCTGGCGCTTCAACTTACTAGCGGCGCGCGTTGCGCGGTATGGTTCGCTGGACACACCGCGAACGATGGGCACCGGGAAGTTTCATTGTACGCCTTTGGAGAGCGAAACAAAAAACGGCGAAGAGCGATTTCGGGATGCGGGGTTGCTAGAGGGCACCGCGGCGAGGAAGAACGTCCACCCACTCGCCCGCTTCGAGCTGCAGACGAGATTCGCGCGCGAGCAAAAAACAATTCCCGCGAACGACAGCGTTGATATCTCCGGAGCCTTCCCAAAGGAGCGCTTCGACGACTGGGACGACAGGCTGTGCGGGATCGATTCCCAGCTCGGGTTCAGGCCACTTCACTCGAGCGGGAAGAAAATGCGCGACGTTACCCTTCTCGCTGATGGGATGCGCGAGCTTGGCGACGAAAAACGGAAGAGGCGGCGGATGAAAACCGGAGAGAAGTTCGATCGCTGGAACGACGAACAACTCAAACGTGACCATCGTGGAGACGGGATTCCCCGGCAGACCGAAAACAGGCTTGCCGCGACACCAACCGAAAACAGCGGGCTTTCCGGGGCGGATAGCGACTGCGTCAAAAAAGATTTCGGCGCCGAGTTCGTGCAACACCGTTTCGACTAAGTCGTAGCGGCCGACGGAAACGCCTCCACTGAGGACGAGCATGTCCGATTCGAGGCCGCGCTCGATGCGAGAGCGGAGGTCGGAAAGGTCGTCGCGGACGCTACCCTCGATCACAGGTTCGCCGCCAGCGAGAGCGACTTGCGCGGCGAGCGAAACGCTATTGCTGTTGCGGATCTGATAGGGACCGGGGGCACGGTCTATAGCGACGAGCTCATCTCCCGTGGAAAGGATGGCGACTCGCGGGCGACGCGAGACACGCAGGCGCGCGTGACCGACTTCGGCGGCCACGGCGATTTCCGCAAAGCCGAGGCGCGTGCCGTGCGCGAGGACGGTTTCTCCGATGCGGCATTCGGCGCCAGCGAGAACGTAGTGCTGACCGGGGCGCACGGCCTGGGAAAGGATGATGTAATCGCCATCGGCGCTGGTCTGCTCGACCATGACGATGGTGTTCGCGCCTTTCGGCAGCGCTGCGCCCGTAAGAATGCGCACGCATTCGCCGGAACCGACAATGCCGTCAAAAGCAACGCCAGCGCGGCTCTCTCCGATCAAATGCAGGCGCGCGCCGGGATCTTTGGCGTCGGCTGCGCGGAGTGCGTAGCCATCACGAACGGAACGGTCGAAGGGAGGGTAATTGCGATCCGCAGCGACATCCTCGGCGAGAATGCGGCCGAGAGCGGACGCAGGATGGCCGGCGATATCCACGGTATCCGCATTCGGGCGCTGGTCTTGGCCCGCACGCGAAGCAATCACTTCGATTACTTTGGCGCGCGCGGCTTCGAAGGAAAGCATATCAAATGCGATCCTCTTCTCGGTTTCGAAGTTGCAAAGCTACTGAAAAACGACGACGGCAAACGGCTAAATCCAGGACGCCAGCTTTGTTCCGCGCGGGACGATGGTGGCGTCACGCTCAGGCCCGGTGGAAATCATGCCGATTTCGACTTGCAGGTCGTCGGAAATGAAATTCAGATAATCGCGCGCAGCAACGGGTAAATCACGAACGTCGCGAATTCCGGCTGTGCTCTTCTGCCAGCCGGGCAGGGTGCGGTATTCGGGCTCGACCTGCGAAACCGTCTCGACGTCCGGCGGCATTTCCGTGATTGGAGCGCCCCTGAGGCGGTAACCGGTACAGATTTTGATTTCTGGCTGCTCGTCGAACACGTCGAGCTTCGTGACGGCGAGAGAATCAATGCCATTGATCATTTTGGCGTAGCGGAGCACGGCGAGGTCAAGCCAGCCGCAGCGGCGAGGACGTCCGGTGACGGCGCCGAATTCGTTGCCACGCGCGCGAACGGCTTCGGCGTCTGAGCCATGCATTTCCGTCGGAAATGGACCGCTGCCGACGCGCGTGGTATAGGCTTTCGTGACTCCGAGAACGCCGGTGATGCGCGTAGGCGCCACGCCGAGCCCAGTGGCCGCGCCGCCGGACGTGGCACTGGAGGAAGTGACAAACGGATAGGTGCCATGGTCGATATCGAGCATAGTGCCTTGCGCGCCCTCGAAGAGCACGGTCTGGCCACGGTCGAGAGCACCATTGAGCAATACGGCGGTATCGGTGACGAGACCGCGAATGTGAGCGGCAAGCTCGAGATACTGTTCGAGAACGCCGGAAGGATCGAGCGGGTGGCCGTAGGCGGCCCGGCTGACGGCATCTTTTTCGGCGATGACGCGCTCTAGCTTAGCGCGAAAACATTCTGGTTCCAGCATCTCGCAGACGCGGATACCGCGCCGGGCCATTTTGTCTTCGTAGGCGGGACCAATGCCGCGCGAAGTGGTGCCGATCTTCGCCACGCCGAGGGCCGCTTCAGAGGCTTTGTCCATTTCGCGGTGATACGGAAAAATCAGATGCGCGCGGTTGCTAAGAAACAGGCGGCCGCGAACGTCGATGCCCGAACGCTTCAGGTTGTCGAGTTCGCCGACGAGGGCGGCGGGATCAACGACGGCTCCAGCGCCTATGATGGCTTTCTTATCAGGACGCAAAATGCCGCTGGGAACGAGCTGCAAAACGTAGCGACGATCGCCGAAGATGACAGTGTGTCCCGCGTTGTGCCCACCAGCGTAACGCGCGGTGAAATCGAACGAGGAAGCAAGGTAATCAACGACCTTACCCTTCCCTTCATCGCCCCATTGCGCGCCCACTACGGCGATCGCTTTGGTTCGGACGTTTTCCGGCACTCGCGTTACTCCAGGACTAAGGAATCGCGCCCAGCCCGCGAGGGCGCATGTTTGAGGCGCTTACAGGACGGCCCCTGCAGCAAAAGCCAATTAACGATCCTACGCCGCGTGCGTGCGGAAGGCAAGAACGGACTGGTTGGAGCAGATCACGAGCAACGAATGGATCGTCCGAAGTTGGTTGTACGAGGCTAGCCTCAGAATTCCTGGAACGCTTTTCGCGGACTTCTAAGGTTCACTCTTTTGCGGCAAGGCTGTTCTTCCCGCTCACGCGAGCCACCCGGTTCACGACTTTCCGAAGAATTTCTCCGCAAGATCCGCGGCGATAGGCACCCGGAACCGTTCATGCTGATGAGCCTTGACCATCAGCACGATCCAGAGGACCAGGGCAACCAGGTCAACGATACGGTCAAGCGCCAGCCCGAAGGAAAATACAGCAAAGCCTCCGGTGAAAAAGCTGATACCGAAAATCCAAGCGATCACGATCGAGATCAGGTGCAGGCCGCCAAAGGTGACGATGGACTGCGTCGCGTGGAAGCGAACGAAGGGACGCTTATCGACGAAATAGAAGATCAGCCCGGTGATCCATCCGAGAACGTAACAGAGAAGACCTGCAACGTTTTCGGACATCTGCGATTGGGCGGGTACGGCTGCAGCGGCTGTAGCGGCTGCATTTGCAGACGCGGCGACTTGCGGCGTCCCGCAAGAAGGGCAGAAAGCTGCGTTGTCGAGGACATTGGCACCGCACTTTGTGCAGAATGGCATGACACACCTCCGGAAGGCCTTTCCTTGGCTGGGAGACTAGCAGAGCGCAACAAAATGGGCAAGCAGGAGGACAGCCCGTCCCGCAGCGACAGAGGAAGTACCGCGAGCGACGGACACGGCGGCTCGCCAAACGGAGTGTTGAAGGCGGACGATTAGGGCTGAATGATATACTCGCCTCAACTGTTGATCGATCGGAGGGCGGAAGTGGCGGAATTGGCAGACGCGCCAGCCTTAGGAGCTGGTGGCCGAAAGGCCGTAGGGGTTCGAGTCCCTTCTTCCGCACCAGCTCCTGATTCCAGCAGTCTATCTCGACAGATTATCAGTTAACCAACGGCGCCTCGACTCGCGAGATTCGCCTGATAGCCAAGAGAAGTAGAATAGGGACATGTCCGAGGAAGTATTTGCCCGGATTCTCTCCGAAGTGAGCACATTCGCGAAATCCGCGAGCGACCTGGCCGCTCTGCAGAATTTCATCGTTGAAATTATTCCGCGGCGGCTGTCGTACTACAATTGGACCGGTTTCTACATGCTCGATTCTAATGATCCGGAGACACTTGTCCTTGGACCATTCCGCGGAGCGCCGACCGACCATGTGCGCATTTCCGTGACCCAAGGAATCTGCGGAGCGGCCGTCGTGCAGAACAATACAGTGATTGTGGAGGATGTGAACTCCGATCCACGCTATCTCGCTT
>JASHWB010000144.1 GCA_030044295.1 Candidatus Acidiferrales bacterium | reverse complement strand
GCTGCTGATGGATTACGCGCGCGCGCGCAATGCGAGCGTGGTGCTGCGGGGAATCCGCGCTGTGTCCGATTACGAATATGAGTTGCAGATGGCTATGATGAACCGGAAGATCGAGCCGCATATTGAAACAGTCTTCATGCTGCCGGGAGAGGCTTACAGTTACCTAAGTTCCCGGCTGGTGAAGGAGCTGGCGCGGTTGAATGGACTGCCAAAGGGACTTGTGCCGGCCGCCGTGGAACAGCGTTTGCGCCTGAAATTCGGGTAAAAATCCACAGACCAAATTGGGCGGGCGCGGCGCAAATTGGATGTTGACCCTTCCCGCCGGACCGCTAGAATCGATATAGCCATCGCACAGGATTGGCGAGTTATCCAGGCAAATGTAAAGGCAGGAAACAGGCAATGGAGCCAGCTACGGGAGCAAAGACTGCCGAATTTCAGCTTGCGGATCGCGTGAACCGCATCAGCCCTTCACCCACCATGGTGGTGTTGGCGGCGGCCGATCAATTGAAGGCCAAGGGCGTGGACGTGGCGGACTTTGGTCCGGGCGAGCCGGACTTTCCTACGCCAGAACACATCAAGCGCGCGGGTATCAAGGCGATCGAGGAGAACCGGACAAAGTACACGCCGGTTCCAGGGCTGGGCGCGCTGCGACAGGCGATTTGCGACTGGCACGCGCGCGAGCTTGGCTCGGCGTACCAGCCAGCGGAGTGCCTTGTTTCCGTGGGCGGCAAGCACGCAATCTTCAACGCCGTGTGTTCGCTGATCAATGCGGGCGACGAAGTGATTATTCCCGCGCCGTACTGGGTGACGTACCCGGACATCGTGAAGTACGCGGGCGCGAAGCCGGTGATTTTGGAAACACGCGGCGATGAAAATTTCCTGGTGCGTGCGACGGAGCTCGAGCGGCTGATCACTCCGCGGACGCGAATGATTATCGTTAATTCGCCGAGCAATCCTTCGGGCGCAGTGATCCCGCGGGATGAGTTCGAGCGGATCCTGGCGCTGTGCCAGCGCAGGGGCGTGTGGCTGATGTCGGATGAGTGCTATTCGCACTTTACTTACGGAGAAGCGAAGCCGTACTCGATTGCCAGCGTACCCAATTCGAAGCTGGGGCTGATCACGATTGGTTCGCTTTCGAAGACATTTGCGATGACCGGCTGGCGCGTCGGCTACACGCTCGCACCGCAGCCGCTGATTTCCGCGATGACGAAGCTGCAGAGTCAGTCCACGTCGAATCCCACTTCGATCGCGCAGTATGCGGCACTCGAAGCGATGAAGGGGCCGATGGATTCAGTGCCGGTGATGCTGGCGGAATACGCAAAGCGCCGCGAGCGAATCGTCAATGGGCTGAACGCCATCCCAGGTGTAAAGTGCAATTGGCCGTCGGGCGCGTTCTACGTCTTCCCGAATATCTCGGCGCATTTCGGCAAGGACATGCCAAACGACACGGCCGCCGCGAAGCAGTTGCTCGACCGTGAACAGGTGGCCGTGGTACCGGGCGAAGCATTTGGCGCGCCGGGATACTTGCGGCTTTCCTATGCCACGTCGATGGAGCGCATCGACGAAGGGCTGCGGCGGTTCAACCGCTTTTTCAGCCAATCCAAGTAACCTCACGTGAGTAGCGAACCCGCCGGTCTATGCCCCGTGCGGCTGGAGCCTGCTTATAGCCCGCGGCCGTGGGGCGCGCGTTCGCTCGTGCCATTTTTCCCTGGATTGTCCAGCTTGGCCGAGCCAATCGGAGAGGCCTGGATGACCGGCAGCGAATCTCGTTTCGCGAACGGCCCATTCAAGGGGCAGACTCTCGCGCAGGCATGGCAGGTTATGTCTCCCGAATGGACCGGAACAGACGTTCCGCGCAGTGCATCATTTCCTCTGCTCGTGAAATTCATTTTCACGGAAGAAAAGCTCTCGGTACAGGTGCACCCAGACGACGCGTACGCAGCGGTACACGAACAAGCGGCGGGCGGACGTGGAAAGACGGAGATGTGGTACGCGGTGCGGGCGCGCCCGGGGGCTGGGGTGATGGTTGGATTGCGGCCCGAAGTTACGGCAGACAGTTTTCGCAGCGCCATTGCCGATGGAACCGCGGAGGGCTGCTTGCGGCACGTCCCGTTGCGCGAAGGAGAAGCGATCTTCGTTCCCGCGCGCACGGTCCACACGATCGGACCTGGGCTTGTACTCTGCGAAATTCAGCAGCAGTCGGATTTGACCTATCGAGTGTACGATTACGGGCGGCGCGACGCGCAGGGGCGATCGCGCGAGCTGCATATCGAGAAGGCGCTTGCAGTGATGCGGTTTGGCCAGCAGAGTGGTGGAAAAATGGAACCGGCCAAAGTTCAAAATGGCGCTTTAACTAGAACGTTTATGGCTGCCTGCAAGTACTTTGCGACCGAGAGATGGGAATCCGCAGAGCGTTTTGAGACGGCATCTTCGAGCGAGCATTTCGAAATCTTCGTTACGCTCGAAGGCACCGGTCAGATTTATTTTGGGGCAGAGCGGGTGGAATACGGTCCGGCACAGGCATGGCTAATTCCGGCGGCTCTCGGGAAAATCGCGATGAAACCTGTCATGCGAACATCGCTTCTTCGCACGTATGTCCCGGAGAGTCTTGATGCCGCCCGGCGTGAGCTTGCGCGAGCAGGTCTGGCGGAAAGCGAAATATCGCGCCTGGTCCACACATGAAAAGACGCGCGGGCGGGGAATCGCTGCCCATCTGCGGCGTGCTCCTGGCCGGTGGGCGCGGCACGCGATTCTGGCCGCGCAGCCGGTTGCGGACGCCGAAGCAGCTACTGAATATTGCTGGCAAGGACACGATGTTGCGCGAGACGGCGGCGCGCCTGAGTTCGCTCATATCGCCGCGTAACCTCTGGGTGGTCACCAATGCTGAGCAGGCAGAGGCGGTGCGCGCCCAGCTTCGCGGCGTGCCCGCGAGCCACGTACTTTCGGAGCCGTTAGGACGCAACACGGCTGCGGCGATCGGATTGGCGGCGATCCATCTGGTTTACGAGCACGGCGACGCGCTAATGGCGGTTCTGCCGTCGGATAGCTACGTGGCAGAAACCGAGCGCTATAGAAGGCTGATGAGCGCCGCTCTGGAACTCGTGCGCGAGCCGGGCAAAATAGCCGTGTTCGGCATTCCTCCGGTGCATCCTGAAACCGGCTACGGCTACATCGAGCTGGGAAAGGCGGGCGCGGGACTGCGCGGCGTTAGGGCCTTCGCGGTGCGGCGTTTCACGGAAAAGCCAGCGCTGCCGGTGGCGCGGAAGTACGTGGCCTCCAAAAAATATCTTTGGAATGCGGGAATGTTCTTCTGGCGCGCTTCGACGGTTCTCGAAAATCTGCGAGAATTTCTTCCGCATACGTATGAGGCCCTTCAGAATCTGGCGCCGACGATCGGGACGAGCCGCTATGCCGCTGCATTGCGACGGATATATCCGAAGCTCGAAAACATTTCTGTCGACTACGGCATCATGGAACGCGCCACGCGAGCGACAGGTAAACCGCGTGTTTTCGTCATTCCCGCTAAGGTGGGATGGAGCGACATCGGGTCATGGGCTGCCGTGTACGAGTACGGAGTGGCCCGGACGGGAGCCAACGTTTCAGCGGGCCGATATCTCGCGCTCGATGCCGAAGGGAACTATTTCTGGAGCCCGAAGAAATTCGTGGCAGCGCTCGGCGTACAGGATCTGATTGTAGTGGAGACGGACGACGCGCTGCTGGTATGCCATCGAGAACGGGCGCAAGACGTCGGCAAGATCGTGAAATGGCTCGAAGAGCACAGACAGAAAGATCTGCTGTGATTGGCCAATGAAGCCGAAGATCAAATTCGGAACGGACGGCTGGCGCGGCGTAATCGCGGAGGATTTCACCTGCGAAAGCGTTCGAACCGTGGCGCACGCGATTGCGCGATACGTAGTGCGCGCCGAGCGGCCGGAACGAGGGATGTTGGTCGGATATGACACGCGTTTTGCCTCAGAGCTTTTCGCGCGCGCGGCGGCCGAAGCCGTTTCCGCAACAGGAATTCCGGTCTGGCTGGCTACGGATGCCGCGCCCACGCCCGCCCTGTCCTTGCTGGTGCGGCTGCGCGGAGCAGCGGCGGGAATTCAGATCAGCGCGAGCCACAATCCGTACCGCTGGAATGGCATCAAGCTCAAGGCCAGCTACGGCAGCTCGGCATCGCAGGCGATCGTGTCGCAGGTCGAAGCCGAATTGGAGAAGGTGCTACGCGACGGCGTGCCGCCGCTTCCCGCACGCAAGGAGCTGATCCATTCACTGGATATTCGCACGCCGTATCTGGAAAAGCTCGACGAGTTGGTGGATTGGGAGCGCCTGCGCGCATCGAAACTCCAGTTCTTAATCGATCCCATGCATGGCGCGGGGCGCGGACTGTTGCACGAGCTTTTCCGCCGGCGCGGTATCGAGGCAGACGAAATTCGAGGGGCCCGCGATCCGCTTTTCGGCGGTGTGAATCCGGAGCCGATCGAGCCGCACGTCGAAGCCCTTCGGAGCGCCCTGCGGGATGGAAACTACGACGCTGGGTTCGCGTTTGACGGCGATGCCGACCGGATTGGCGCGATGGATAGCGATGGGACCTTCATCACTCCGCACCAGATTTTTTCGATTTTGCTGTGGCATCTGGCAGGCACGCGGAAATTAAGCGGCGACGTGGCCAAAAGCTTCTCCACCACGAAAATGGTCGACAAAATAGCGGCGAATTTCGGACGAAAAGTGTGGGAGACGCCGATCGGCTTCAAATACATTTGCGACCGGATGCTCGAAGGGGACGTGCTGTTGGGAGGCGAGGAAAGCGGCGGAATTGGCACAAAACTCTACCTGCCGGAACGTGACGCCACGGTGAGCGCATTGCTGCTGGCTGAGGTAATGGCCTGGCACGGGAAACGGCTCGGGGAATTGGTGAAGATGCTGCACCGGGAGTTTGGCGAGCATCATTACGGCCGAGTCGATTTGACGATGCGGGACGGGCAAAAGGAAAGGGCCATCCGCCGCTTCGCCGATCCGAAGTTCGCAAATTTGCTCGACTGGCCCATCGTGCGCCGAGAGGATCTCGACGGCGTCAAGATTTATCTCGGCGAAATTGGATGGGTGATGGTGCGCGCATCCGGAACGGAACACATGCTGCGCGTCTATTCAGAGACGACGCGGCCCGAAACCACGCGGCGCGTCCTTGACGAAGTGGCCGCGATGGTCCAGCGGCTATAAGCTCATCGCCGAGACGCAGCCTATCGCGATCGATCACTCCTTCGATTTCCGTTGCAGCCCCTTGTGCGCGGCGTCGAGCACACCATTCAGGAATGCGGGCGATTCGGGCGAGGAAAACTTTTTCGCCAGTTCCAGTGCTTCATCGATGACGACCTTGGGCGGCGCTGTGCCCAGACGGAGTTCGGAAATCGCCAGCCGTAAAATTCCGCGGTCAACCGTTGCCAGGCGCTCCAGCTGCCAATTCTCAGAGAGATTCGCAACCAGGCTATCGATTTCACCTGCCAGCGCGACCGCCCCCTCGAACAGCTGATCGGCGAATTTGCGAGTGCGTTCCTCGGCGCGCGCGGATTTCCAGAACGTTTTTTCGAGCCGCTTGGGATCCTGACGGGTCATGTCCCACTGAAAAAGCATTTGCAGGGCGAACTCGCGCGACTTGCGCCGGAGGGTCATGCTAGCGGCGTTGCAAGCGTCTTGCCGCGCGGGATTTTCCGGAGATTTTGCGCGAGAGAGAAGCCATTTCGATGGCGCTCAATCCCGCCTCGTAGCCCTTGTTCCCGCTTTTGAGCCCGGCGCGATCGATGGCCTGTTCGAGCGTGTCGCAGGTGAGGACGCAAAACGCCATGGGCACCCCCGTATCGAGTTGCGCCAGCTGGATTCCGCGGGCCGCCTCGGATGCGACGTAATCGAAATGAGCTGTTTCGCCGCGCAGAATGCAGCCGATGCATACGATCGCGTCGCATCGCCCGGCGGCTGCGAGCTTCTTGGCAGCAAGGGGAATCTCGAACGAGCCCGGCACGCGAACGACTTCGACTTTGCTGTCATTCGCGCCCGCGCGGCGCAGAGCGTCGAGGGCGCCCGCCAGCAGGCGATCCGTAATGAAGTTGTTGAATTGGCTGACGATGATGCCGAAATGCAATCCGGCGGCATTCAAATCGCCTCGAACCGTAACGGATTGGGTGTTTTGAGCCATTTCAGTGCTTTTCGCCGCCGGAGATTTACAGGAGGCATGAGCCCTAAGGGTTTCCGGCCCGGCGACCGGGGCAGCTATTGTCGCACGTTGTTAGGGGGTTGCAAGCGAGACGAGCGCGTTTCCACCACGCTGGCGCACCTCGTCGAGGCCGGCCTCGGCCCGGTTCATCCATTCGGTGACGCGATCCTCAGTCTCGTCTGCCTGGCGCGAACTGGCTTCGGCAACCACAGCACTGATCGCTAGATCCTGCGCACCCCACGATGGGCGCACGGTGGCGGCGAGCTGGCGGAGTTTGTCGGCCAAGCTGCGCGCATTCTCAAGCGGGGTGTCGGGCAAAATGAAAACGAGCGACCACGCTGTGTATTTCACCGCAATGTCGGTCTGGCGGATGGCGGAACTCAGCGTACGGGCTAGTTGCTCGACATACTGATCCACTGCAGCATCGCCATTTTCACGCAGCAGGTCTGGACCACGATCGATTTGCAGCACAGCCAGCGACAGCGGCGTGCGCTGCGATCGCGCACGATTGGTTTCCGCCAGCAGGCAATCGATGTAAGCGCCTCGACCAAGCAGGCCGGTGCGCTCGTCGGTTACAGCGAGAGAGCGAACGAGCGATCGAAGACGCGTGTGATTGACGCTGAGAACCAACTGGTCGCCGACCGCCTGCAGGAAAAAACTCTCATTCGGTTTCCATTTGCGTGCGATGGCGTCTCCTACGAGCAACGCGCCAGCGGATGCCTGGGTTTCCTTGTCGGTCAGCAAAATCCCGAGCGCCGACTCGAGGCCGAGGCCGGTTATCGCGGGCACCGCTGCTGAACTGAGCTCGATTCCACCGAGGGCGTCCGGGGGCGCTTTGGACAGCAAGTCAGCAATTGAAGCGACGCGAGCCGCTCCTGCGGGCGGAATGCCGGGTGCGGAATATTCGGCTGTTAGTTGCGTGCTCTCGCCCATCCCCCCCGTCGCGATCAGGCACCGCGTTGCCCGCAGGTGCTTGCCGATTTCGGCTGCAGTGGCCGCGAGCACCTCGCGGGGAGTCGATTGACGATACATGAGCCGGTTGATCTCAGCGATCGCTGCAAGATCGCGATGCGTGTCAGCGGCGGCGGTCACCTGGGGCGTCGCCGACTCGTTTGCTAACGCGGGTGGGGCGGCGGATATGGCGGCTTTAGGCGCCGGCTTGGCCGGCGCGCCCTTGGGCCACCAGTTCGCGCGCTCGTAGAGAGCGCGCAATCGCTCGTTTGTTTCTTCTTCGCCAGGGAAGAGTTCAGCAATGCGCGTGAGGCGCTCGACCGCTTTCGTTTGCAGGGAATATTGCAGAAAAATTTCCACCTGCACGATCAAGTCTTCCAGTGCGTGCTGCGTCCGCGCCTCTTCGGATCCCGCGTCAGTCGAGGAGCCCAAATCGCGGCCCGCTGCGCCAAAACTCTGCGTCCGAGCCGCAGCCGTCGCTACTTTGGCGGCGCGCGATTGCACATTATGAAGGAACGTGGGATCGACTTTTCCCTCAAGCTGTGCGATTCGTTCCTGGTTACGATAATCGTACGGATCGATATCGACGAGCCGGTCAAGCGCTTCGCAGGCTTCGTTCATTTTGCCGGCGACGAGGTACAAGTCAAACAGCCGAACGAGAGCGTCAAAATATTGTGTCTCGCGGTTCAGCTCCTCGTAATTTCTCGCCACGGATTCAGCAAGCGGCAGAGACGCGGGGAACGAAGCCGCGAGCTTATCCATGAAGGACGGCAGCTCGATTTCCTTGCGCGCGGCGCGCATCCAGTCTTTTCCTTGGCGCAACAGCGCCGCTGCTTTGGCATCTTGCCCGGCTTGCAAGTAGGCCGAAATCAGCTCGAAGATTTTCGGGAAGCTTTCGGGCTTAATTTTGAAATAGGCCTCAAGCACGGCGCGGGCGCCATCCAGTTGGCCGGACCGCAAGAGGCTTTCGCCATAAAGAGCGAGGAACGCAGGATCCTTATCGCTCGGAGCAAACGGTTCGAGGAGAGCTGCTGCACCAGCGGAATCGCCCTTCCGGAGCTTGGCTTCAGCGAAGAGCAAAGCGCCGGTTCGATCCGCGGGCAGGAGCCTGTGCGCACGACCGAAGCATTCCAGAGCCTCGTCCAACGCAGACGCGGCTGAAGTGAGCTGTCCGGCGCGAAGGTAGGCACGCGCGGCCAAGTCGGAGTGCCCCAATTTCTCGGCGAGTTGAGCGAGCGTGATGTGGCGGGCCGCATTTTCCGGGTCGAGCGCCGCCAGGCTTTCGTAACACGCGACCGCTTCGATTTCGCGATGCTGGTGAAGGAACAGCTCTGCCGCGGCGGAAAACTGCTCCGTGGCTTCTGACGCGCGGCCATGCTTCTGAAGCAGCGCCGCGTAACGCATCAGCCGATCCGGGGGCTGCGGAATCTGACGGAGAAAACGGCCAAAGACCGCGGAAGCTTTGGCGAGATCGCCGGTTTCCAGCAGCCGGTCAAATTGGACCGTGTAATATTGCGCGGCGCGCGCCGGCTCGTTCAAACGCGTGTAAATGTCGGCCAGCGCTTGCAGCGACTCCTGATGCGAAGGCATCTCTTCGAGAACCGCCTGGTAGGCAGCAACGGCTTCGCGGAGCTTATTCCTCTCAAGGCTCCGCCGGGCGCGCTCCAGATTCTTGTTGGCTTCGGATGCCATTCGTGTTGGGAGCTTCGGCCGGTGAGCGGGGGCACAAACACAGCGCGAAGCGAGATTCCAGTCTATACCGTAGCAAGCCGGCTCCGGCGGTCGAATTCAGCGCGATGTGCCGAAGTCGGCCCTGCGTCAGGCGCGTCTGGGCACACGTGGGTTCGGTCCTTGACTTGGGAAGGTGCTGACCTTCTCACGCATGGTGCGCAAGGAAAGCCCGCTGCGAAGCAGTGCGAGAAAACCTAAAAAGACGAAGGGTAGGGTGAGCGCGATGAATGCAAAAATGGAAAATCCAGTAGCGCGATTATGCTCAACCTGGAAAATACTGAGTCCAAGGACACAAAAAAACTGGTACGAGCCGACGTTTGCGGGAGCGTTGGGCAGCGAGACTCCGAGATTGATCACCAGCAGAACCACGACCGCCGCCATAAACGAGAGGCGGAGCCCGTAGGAATGCATCAGTACCCATAGCGCCAACGCCTGCGACGCCGGGATCAGCAAAGAGACAGCCACGGCGGGATAGAAGCTTGGAGCCGTGCCCATCGCGTGCAACACGATCATGGCTTGCATGAGGCGCCCGGGCACGCGGCGTTCGTTGGTTTCCTCGGTTTTGCCGCGTCCAAGCCTGAACTCGATGTGCAGGACGACGGCGACTACCAGGATGAGCAGTGCCAGGATCACAATCCCCAGCGTGTCCGCGGCGCGGTCGAATCGGCGGATGGCGAGAGAAGGACCGTAGCCCGGCGGTGGCTGTACCAGCAGCGAAACGATGCCCAGCCCGGCGGTGGCTATAACTAGATCGATGAAGCGCTCCACGCCCACGGATCCGATCACGCGTCCGAGCGTGATTTCTTCCGAGTTCGACAGCAAGTAACTGCGCAGAAACTCGCCTGGCCGGAGCGGGAAAACAAGATTCGCAAAAAGCCCCGCGAACACGGAGCGAGTGGACCGGTCAAGCCGCACTTTGCCAAAGGGAGTCAGCAGCAGTTTCCAGCGCAGCGCCTGGAACAGGTAGCTGACGACGTCCAGGGCCATCCCGACGAGCACTAGCCGCCAGTCGGCGTTGGCCATGTCGTGGATTGCGCGAACGATATGAAAGTCGCGCAGCACAAAGACCAGCGAGGCGACCGCAACGCTGTAGCCAATGATGCGCAGCAGGATCGACCGTTCTCGAGCGATAAACTTGAATAATTTGATCAATGCGATCGTACCGCGAGACGCGCGTCTGGCTGACGGAGGTCATCTCGCCGATTCGCCGGATCAAAACCGCGGAGCCGGGCCGGCAAAAGAATGGACGGAAAGAGAGAGCAGTTCGCGTGCTTTTCCCGCGTTCCGCGAACGGTCTGCCTTCGCATCCAAGCTCCTTTCATTTCATTGGCGTGGAAACCGGAAATCAGGCAGCCCACCCGCAGTCTTGCGCTCGCCCATTTGTCGTCGCAAGGACGCCGCCCTCGCGCCGGAGCGAACGCAGCTCAGGCCGATGGTGTCCCGGACGCCGTGAGGCTCCCGAAACCCGCTACAGCCTACGACATCGGACCTTCGCCAGGCAATCCGGGATCGCCACGTGCAGTAACGTAACCTGCGTGTTCGCTCCGGCAGCGCTAAGGCGTATAATGGCGTTGTATGACATTGAGAAGTTCCCCTGGCTGCCCCGCCTGCTTCAACTGTCGCGAATGAAAACAGCGCAATCTGTAAACAGAACGGAACGCGTCCTGCTGGTTGGTGTCGCCCTAAAGCGACCTGCGCGGGCTGCGCGCCCGGATTCCGCTGCCACGAGCCGCGCGTCGATCGCGGAGCTGAAGGAACTGGCCGAAAGCGCCGGTGCGGACGTCGCGGGTGAATTGCTGCAGGTTCGGGAGGCTCTCGATCCCGCCACTCTCGTCGGCCGGGGCAAGCTGGAGGAAATCCGCGCCGAGGCCGATTCGCACCACGTTCCGCTGGTGATCGTCGATCACGACCTCACGCCCGTGCAGCTCCGTAACATGGAGAAGGGCACAGGTAAGCGCGTGATCGATCGTACGCAGCTGATCCTGGATATTTTCGCCACGCACGCGCACACGCGAGAAGGCCAGTTGCAGGTCGAACTGGCCCAGCTAAATTATCTCCTGCCACGCCTTTCGGGAAGAGGCGAAGAGCTTTCCCGGCTCGGCGGCGGCATCGGGACGCGCGGACCCGGCGAACAAAAGCTCGAATCCGACCGCAGGAAAATCCGCGAGCGCGTCCGAAAAATCCAGCAAGCAATCGAAACCGTGCGCAGCCAGCGTGCCACGCGCCGCCGTGCGCGCCAGGCAGTGCCGCTTGGCATGGTTGCTTTCGTCGGCTATACGAACGCCGGCAAATCCACCCTGTTTAACGCGCTAACCCACGCGGATGTGCTGACCTCTTCGAAAATGTTTGCCACACTCGATCCTACCATTCGCGCGATTCGCTTGCCCTCGCGCCGCCGCGTTCTTTGCTCGGATACTGTCGGATTCCTGCGCGATCTTCCGCCTGGGCTGATTGCCGCCTTCCGCGCTACGCTTGAGGAAGTGCAGGAAGCTGCTCTTTTGGTTCACGTGACGGACGCCTCGAATCCGAGTCATGCTGAGCAGGACGCCGAAGTGCTGAAAGTGCTCGCCAGCCTGAACGTCGACGGCCGGCCCCGGGTGCACGTGCTGAATAAAATCGACCGTTTGTCAGAGGCGGAAGTCAGCGCATTGCGAAACTCCAACGGTCGCGCGCAGGCCGTCGTTCCAGCTTCGGCTCTTACCGGCGAAGGTCTACGCGAACTTCTGGAGCGCATCGACGAAGCCATTCCACTCGATCCGCTCGTGCGTCTGCGTCTCCGTCTTCCGCTTTCCGACGGACGACACTTTTCTCAGGTTCAGGCCCAGGGCCGCGTCCTTCATTCGCAGGTTGTTGACGGGCATTTGCTTCTCGACGCGGAGCTTCCGCAGTCCGCCGCCCGCGGGCTGCGCCACCTAGCGCTCGATTAACAGGTTAGGTATCCCAGATGAAACGCGAACTCCTTGCGCACAGTTGGTTTCGTGCGGACTACCATCCGTGGGAACGAGCGAAGCGTTTTTTGCCGTCTGTGGAAATTTCTGTGGAAATTCTCGCCGTTGATTCGGTCGCAAGTCGCCCTGGAATTTAGGTGCACAGTGGTAGCCTAGCGTGTTCTGCTTCGCGTAAGAACTTTGTTTTCAATGGTCTACTGAAGACACCGCTTCACAAAAGACGTCCTCTGGCCGCTGTATCCTTGGCTCGAATTCGCGCTCGGATTTTGCACAGGATTGCAGCATGTCGCCACGTTAAGAGTTACTATCGAAGGGAGTTATCGACGTAGACACCCCGGCCCAACGGAACTTGTGCTGTCCGGTCAACGGAGCGGATCCCGTCTCGTTGACTGGCACACCCGCTGGGACTATAGTGAGCATTAGTCCCACTACCTCCGGGTCCGGACATGAACCCCCTAACGTCCCGCAGCGAGAACGACATGAATTTGCCAAACAGTCTCACCGTCTTGCGCATTTTCTTCGTGCCGCTCCTTGTTGTGGTTTTGCTCACCCGTCAACCGAACTGGAATTTCTGGGGCCTTCCCATCCATTTTGAGGTATGGGGCGTGTTGATCCTGCTGATGGCAGCAGCTACCGACGTGATGGATGGTTACATCGCGCGGAAGCGGCGCGAGATCACCACGCTGGGTATTCTTCTGGATCCGGTCGCGGACAAGCTCCTGATTTCCGCCGCGTTTATCTCGCTGGTGTGGATGCACTTGATGCCCGCATGGATGGCGGTCGTGATTATCGGTCGCGAATTTGTCGTTATGGGGCTGCGCGAGATCGCTTCGGTCGAGGGCCTGGTGATTCCTGCGACCGCCCTTGGCAAATTCAAGATGATCCTGCAGGTGATCGCCGGCTGCGCCGTCATCTTAACCGCGAATCATCCGGCTTTGATGCCACTTGGGACCGCGCTGCTGTGGCTGGTCGTCCTTATGGCGATTGCATCAGCGATCCATTATTTCGGCATGTTCTGGGGACAAATCAATTTGCGCGTGGAGCGCCGCCGCCGTGATTCCCGGCTCGGTGGCGCGGTTATTCTGGAACCAAAGGAAAAGCCGCAGGATGTCCCCACTCCCTAGTTCGCAAAAGCAGTTCCTGCTCGAAATCGCGCGCCGTTCCCTGACCCAAGCGGTCCACGGCTCTCCAAGTGCGGATATTTTCTCCCCGGGCGGCGATTCGGCGCTTTCTCCGGGAGCATTCGTGACGCTGCACCGCCAGGGGCGGTTGCGAGGGTGTATAGGCCAGATTGGAGTGCCGCAGCCGCTCGCGCCGCTAATCGCCTATTGCACCCGCGCCGCAGCGATGGACGATCCGCGATTTCGGCCGGTTGAACCGCACGAGGTCCCTGAAATCGAGATCGAGCTCTCGATCTTATCGGCTCTCGAAGCGATCTCGCCCGAGCGCATCGAAATCGGGAAGCACGGATTAATGGTTACCCGTGACGGAAAGCGTGGCGTGCTGCTGCCGCAAGTAGCGGCTCAATACCGCTGGAGTGCCTTTCGATTTCTGGAAGAGACTTGCCTGAAAGCGGGGCTAGACCGCGCTGCATGGCGCGGCAATGGCATTTGTATCGAAGCGTTTACGGCCGACGTTTTCTCGGAATCTCGGCGATCCGCCGACGCGTCGGGGGCGCCGCAGCCGCACACCGAATCGAGCTACTCGAGCTCGACGTAATCTCCGGGATAAACCTCGGACAGGCTCAGCGTAATCAGTATCGTGGACGAATTTGGCGCGGTGCGCAAGACCAGCGCTTCGCCGACGCCCTGCCGCGGCACGTTATTCCAGTTCCACTTTTCCGGTACGCTTCCGAATCCCAGGATGTGAACATCTTTTGCACTCATGTCAAAATCCTGGTCGAATGCGTAGCGCGGAGTTTGATAAGCCGTTTCGTGCTGCGTGCCTTGATAGCGGAAAATCCGGAAATAGTCACCCACTTTGACGCCCTGGTTGGCCCCCAGGTTCACATAGGCGACGTCCTGGTCGCCCATTGCCGCGATGAAGTTCTTTCCCGTGATGATCATCGCCAGCGGCTTGCCATCCGGGGGTGTAAACCGGTCGAAATGGCTCTCGATTTTGATCTCGGGTTGCGCGCGCTGCACAAACGGCAGCACAATGTCCCCGTGCTGGACGAAGTCGCAGGCACCTTCTACTCGGGCGATCGATACTTTCGGGCGGGCCACTAGAACTTTTAGCTGCGCCTCGTCTGCCCACAAAGTGCCCATTTTGTGAAGAATATGCTGCTCCCACTTGGTCCATTGGATTACGTACGGGTCCTGGACTTCGCGCACCACCTGGAATTCGTCGCCCGCCTTGACGCCTTGGTCGGATCCCGCGTTGATGAAAACGTCGTCGCTGTCGTTGAAAACGATCTTGTAGCTGGAGTCCTCGCCCGTAATGATGTACGTCTTGCGCGGGACCGACTCGCTAGTCACAATCCCAGAGCAATAAACCACACCCGGGCTCGGGACCGTCGGCTTGGTTTGTGCGGCTGCAGCCACCGCAGTGAGTCCTAGAACTAGCGCCGAAATGACAATTTTCCCACGCATGACACTGGCTCCTTCGTGATCGAACGGCGAATGGTGACGAAACTTATGTGCGCCCTATTGCTGTCAGGTCAGGCGCCCCCATGGAGCGACCGTAGCACCCGCCTATAGGAGCGTCAAGGCAATGGTCTGGACCGCTTTACACATTGTGCACCGCCATGCTAGAACCGAAGCCTCTCTTTCCCTGCGGTTTGGCAAGGGCCACCGGACGCCAGAACCGATTGGAAATAAACGTGTTAGGACGCGACAAAACTTGCGCCGTTGTGGCGGCTGCGGACCCAGAAGCCATGCTTCGTCAGCTTAGAGCGGCATTGCGTGACACTGGCACCGTGGAGCTTCGTCTCGATTGGCTGGGGGGTGATCGCGAGATTAGCCGTTTCCTGGCGCGCCTGAGGGTGCCTAGCCGCGCTACGGTCATAGCGACCTGCCGCAGGCGCGCGGCCGGTGGCAAATACGCCGGGACGATTGCTTCGCAGCTCGCCCATCTCGCCGAAGCCATCGCGGCCGGTTGCCAGTGGTATGACCTCGAAATCGAGACGGTCCGGCAATGCCCGCCAAAGGTTGTGGACGTGCTGCTCGCTAAAGGGCGGCAGCTCACTTCGGCTCATTTTTTCGACGGGATGCCGAAAAATCTGCAAGGCGTTGTGGATGAGCTGTCGCGCGGCAAATCCGACGCAATTAAAGTCGCCGCGCGGTGCAATTCGTTACGGGATGCCCGCAAAATACTTGGCATGGGCGGTGCGCGCAAAGACGTCGTAGCCGTTCCAATGGGAGATGTGGCTTTGCCGGCGCGATTGCTCGCAATTCGCGAAGGCAGCGCGCTCACTTATGCCCCGGTCGAAAATTCCACGGCGCCAGGGCAGGTGTCTCTCGAGGAAATCAAGCGCGTATATCGACTGGACCGCCTGACGCACCGGACGGGAATCTATGGTGTCATCGGCGACCCGGTGGGCCATTCACTTTCACCGGCAATGCAGAACGCTGGATTCGCGGCGCGCCGCATGGATGCGATGTACATCCCGTTTCTGGTCAGGGATCTTCGGGATTTTGTGGCGTCGATTGATTCCCTTGGCCTTCGCGGTTTCAGCGTGACCATCCCGCACAAGGAAAGAATTCTGCCGCATCTCGATGGCTGCGACCCGCTGGCGGTAAGAATCGGCGCGGTTAACACGGTCGTCGTTCGCGGAAGAGGAAAACTGTACGGGTACAATACGGATTACGTCGGCGTTTTGCGCGCGCTCGAAAGCCGAATGCCATTGCGCGGAAGCCGCGTGCTGATTGTGGGAGCGGGGGGCGCCGCGCGGTCTGTCGCTTTCGCTCTCGCTCAATCTGGTGCGATACCGTGCGTTACGGCCCGCAGGCCGGCGCGAGCCGAAGCGCTCGCTCGAGCGGCGGGGGGCGAAGCGATCGCATGGGGCCGTATTCGCGGCGAGTTTTTCGATGCCATCGTCAACGCCACACCGGTAGGCATGCATCCGCGCGCGGGAGAATCGCCGCTTACCGCTCGCGAGTTGAATTGCCGGCTCGTGTTTGACACGATTTATCGCCCTAGAATTACGAAACTATTGCGGTTGGCCCAGCAGCGGGGAATCGAAACGGTCTCAGGCGTGGAAATGTTTGTCGCGCAAGGAACGGCGCAATTCGAGATTTGGACGGGCCAGCGCGCCCCGGCCGCCGCGATGCGCCGCGCGGTGCTTCGGGCCTTAGCTCGCGAGGAATCGTCCAGCAAAAAAGGTGCATTGGAAAAGAATTCCCGGCGGAAGCGATGATCCAACCCGATTTCAAAACGTTCACCCGCTTGGCGCGACAGGGGAATCTCGTCCCCGTGTATGAGAACTACACGGCCGACCTGTTGACGCCCGTCGGCGCGCATTTGCGCATCGCTAGGGGAGCGAAATACTCATTTTTGCTCGAAAGCGTCGAGGGCGGCGAAAACATCGCCCGGTACACGTTCGTCGGCGCCAACCCTTCCGAAGTGTTCCGCTCGCGCGGCCATGATTGCTCGCTGGAATCCGGCTCGAAACGCACCACGCTGGAGGGCGATCCCGTCGAGCATCTTCGGCGCTTGACCAAGCGCTACCACCCGGTGCGCGTGCCGGGTCTTCCGCCCTTGATCGCGGGCGCAATCGGCTATTTCGCCTACGATATGGTGCGTCTCGTGGAGCGCATCCCAGCCAGCGGCCGCGACGATGTGAAGCTCGACGATTGCGTGATGATGTTCTACCTCGGGCTCATCGCCTTCGATCACGTGCGTCACCGCGTTTGGATCATTCGCAACGTATTTACCGGGGCTCCGGGCAGCCTGCGCGCAAAATATGACGCTGCCGTCGAGGAAATTCGCCGAACGCGCCGCCTGCTGGACCAGCCGCTGCCGCGGCGCGCGCGCCCACCGAAGTCGAAGTCTCTACGCGTGCGCTCCAATATGTCCAAGCCGCAATTCACCGCGGGCGTCCGCAAAACGAAGGAGTACATCCGCGCAGGCGACGCGTTTCAAATCGTGCTCAGCCAGCGGCTGGAGGCGCGCATCTCCGCCGACCCTTTCGAAATTTATCGCGCGCTGCGCGTCGTGAATCCCTCGCCCTATTTGTATTTTCTGAGGCTTAACGATCTTTCCGTGGTGGGCAGCTCGCCCGAAATGCTCGTCAAGGTACAGGACCGCGACGCCTACTATCGTCCGTTGGCAGGCACACGCCCGCGCGGCCGCGACGAAAAGGAAGACATTCAGCTCGAGAAAGAACTTTTGGCGGACCCGAAGGAACGCGCCGAGCATGTGATGCTTGTTGATCTGGGCCGCAACGATCTTGGCCGCGTCTGCGAGTACGGTTCGGTTCAGCCCGAGCGGCTGATGTTCGTGGAGCGCTACTCACATGTGATGCACATCGCGTCGAGCCTCCATGGGCGGCTGCGCGAAAGCGCCGACTGCTTCGACGCGCTGATGGCCTGCTTTCCCGCAGGCACGCTTTCCGGCGCGCCGAAGGTACGCGCCATGGAAATCATCGACGAACTGGAACCCACTCGCCGCGGCATTTACGGAGGCGCGATTTTGTATCTCGACTTTTCCGGTAATCTTGATTCCTGCATTGGCCTTCGCACGCTGGTAGCGAAGGGCGGCAGCGTGTACGTGCAGGCGGGCGCGGGGATCGTGGCCGATTCCGTGCCGGAAACCGAATATCAGGAGACGCTCAACAAGGCGCGCGCGCTGATCCGGGCACTCGAAATCGCCACTGGCGCTCGCGCGGACTAGTCCGCCTGCGCTATTCTATTGATTCCCGATGCTTCTTTTGCTCGATAACTACGACTCGTTTACCTACAACCTGGCGCAGTACCTCGGCCAGATGGGCGAAAAGCTGGAGGTGCGCCGCAACGACGAGATCACGCTCCAGGAAATCGAGCGCATGCGCCCCGAGCGCATCGTGATCTCCCCCGGGCCCTGCACGCCGCGGGAAGCGGGCATCAGCATTCCGCTTATTGAGAGCTTCGCCGGGAAAATTCCGATTCTAGGCGTTTGCCTGGGGCATCAGGCCATTGGCGCTGCCTTTGGCGGCCGCGTGATTCGCGCGAAAAAGGTGATGCACGGCAAGACCAGCGAAATTCACCACGACGGCTGCACCATCTTTCGCGGCCTGCCGCAGAATTTCGTCGCCACGCGATATCATTCGCTCATCGTCGAACGAAAGTCGCTGCCGCGCTCGCTCGAAATTTCAGCGGAGACGGCCGATGGCACCATCATGGGTCTACGCCACCGCAAAATGAAAGTCGAAGGCGTGCAATTCCACCCCGAATCCGTCCTCACCGCGTCCGGATTCAAACTGCTGGAAAACTTCCTGAGCGTCTAGCGATGCGTCTGGAGCCGTGGCGCTCGGTTGCTGTGGCTGCTGCGGTCTTAATGGTTGGTTGGCCAACCATCGGCAAGCCGCGGACCAAGGTTCCTCGCAACGCCGGGCCGCGCGCCTATCTTGGCTTCGACTCAAATAACTTTCCCGGGGACGCAGCCCTGCCGGCATTGCGGAGAACCTTTTCCTTCGCTGGCTATTGGCTCAATCGGCCGCCGGGCGGCGCGTCCGTCCCATGGACCGGCAAGCGCGCGTTGCTGCTTCGCGCTGGCTTTGGCTTTCTCCTGCTGTTCAACGGCCGCTTGGAGCACGGCCTGCAAAATCCGAAACGCGCTGCCCAACTTGGCTCGTCCGACGCGGCCGAAGCAGTCCGCGCTGCAAGCCGCGAAGGCTTTCATCAGGGCACCATTATTTTTCTCGACCAGGAAGAGGGTGGCGAAATGGAACCTGACCAGATGGCTTATCTTCTGGCGTGGATCGATGGCGTTGAAGCCGCACATTTTCTGGCGGGGATCTACTGCTCGGGAATGCCCGTAAGCGCAGGGAAAGGTGGCACGGCGATCACTGCAAATGACATTCGCCGCCGCGTCGGAAATCGCGCTATTTCTTTCTTCGTTTACAACGACGCATGCCCGCCGTCGCCGGGCTGCGCGATTTCTAATCGCCCTCCAGCGCCGCTTCAAAGCGGAGTGCCCTTTGCGTCCGTCTGGCAATTCGCGCAATCACCGCGCCGTCGCCAGTTCACCCTCGCCTGCAGCGCTACTTACAATTCAAACGGAAATTGCTATGCGCCCGGCTTGGGCGAGCCATCCGCGCTGATCGATCTGGATTCTGCAGCCTCGCCTGATCCCTCCGGCGGCCGCCGCTAAACGATTGGTGAGTTCCGCGATGGGAAGAATCGCGCGAGAAGAAAGCCCTCAGGAAACAGCGTGGCCACGTTGCGCTTCGGCGGCCGAAAATGCCACCAGCGCTTCGAGCTTGTCGCGCGCCGCGCCGGAATCGATCGATTCCGCCGCCAGCTTCACGCCAGCCAGGAAATCCGAGGCGCGCCCGGCCGCGACCAGCGCCGCAGCCGCGTTGGCCAGTACGATTTCGCGATGTGGACCGTGAACGCGATAGAGCAGCGACCGCCCGAAAACCTTATGGATGATTTCCGAATTATACTTCGCGTCGCCGCCGCGAATGGAATCAAGCGGTGCGCGATGCAATCCGAAGTCCTCGGGTGTGACGGTATAGCTACGCACCATCGCATCGCGCAACTCGGAGACGTACGTCTCGCCAGAAATCGAAATTTCATCCAGCCCATCAGCGCCGTGTACCACGATCGCACGCCGCACGCCGAGCTCGCCCAGCGCCCACGCCACAAGCTCCGTCAAGGTCGCCTCATACACGCCCACCACTTGCGCCGAAGCGCCCGCCGGATTCGTCAGCGGCCCCAGCAGGTTAAATACGGTTCGCATCCGCAGCTCGCGCCGCGCCGGCATGGCGTGACGCGTGGCCGAATGCATCACAGGCGCGAACAAAAACCCGATGCCGATTTCCTCGATGGCGTCCGCCACGCGCTCTGCCGGCAAGTCGATCCTGACGCCTAAGTGTTCCAGCACGTCCGCCGATCCGCAGCGCGAGCTGATCGAGCGGTTTCCGTGCTTCGCCACGCGCACTCCCGCGCCCGCCACCACAAATGCCGCGGCAGTGGATACGTTAAAGGTGCCGGCGCCGTCTCCCCCCGTGCCGCACGTATCCACCAGCGCTTCTTCGGCAGACCACGGCCGGCCCGCGACGATCGGCGGCGCATGCCGCCGCATCGCCGTGGCAAATCCCACCAACTCGTCCACGGTTTCGCCCTTCATGCGCAAGGCCGTCAGCAAACCTGCAATTTGAGCGTCAGTCGCCGCACCTGCCAGGATTTGTTCCATGGCGGCTTCCGCTTCTACGCGGGAGAGATCCTCTCCCGTGACGATTTTTCCCAACGCTTCCGGAATCATGTTCGGTTTCTTGTCGCGACGATTTGCCGCGTTGCTTGCTCCGACCCTCGGGTTCCAAGTACACTGATTTGCTTTGTGCGTTCATAAATTCTAGCACTATTCGAGAGGCTCGCTGTCCAGCCGGGTAGATCCGCATGAAAATCCACGAGTACCAGGCCAAGGCCATCCTCGCCAAATTTGGCGTGCCCGTCCCACGCGGCGAAGTGACCTTCAAAGCGGCTGACGCGCGCTCTGCCGCGGAGCGCCTAGGCACGAAAATCGTCGTCGTAAAGGCGCAGATTCACGCCGGCGGCCGGGGAAAAGCCGGCGGGGTGAAGATCGCCAAGTCACCCGACGAAGCTGCATCGTTTGCCAGCAGCCTGCTAGGCATGAAGCTCGTCACGCCGCAAACCGGCGCGGAAGGACGGGTCGTCCGCCGCCTGTTGATCGAAGAGGGCCTCGACATCAAGCGCGAGCTGTATCTAAGCATCGTGGTTGATCGCGCGGCGGGCGCACCAGTCATCATGGCCAGCGCCGCAGGCGGGATGGAAATCGAGGAGGTGGCAAAAGAGCGTCCCGAAGCGATCTTG
>JASHWB010000143.1 GCA_030044295.1 Candidatus Acidiferrales bacterium | reverse complement strand
GGATCGAGGTCGCGCGCCAGTTCGGCGACAGGCTCATTGGGGAAACGCAAATTCATCAAGCGAAGATTGAGGATCAGAACGGTGCCGCCGAGCACGGCGAGGCCGAGCAGATGGCATATTTCGATAGCCGGAAAGAGCCACACAGAGTCGCGCACTCCATGGCCGAAGTTCGAATCGAGCGCCCAGTGGCAAAAGACATAAAGCCATTTTTCGGGATGCATGGCGAGTTATCTCCTCAGGGTGGCGGGATCGCGTAAGCGATCGCGCGACCCGCGGCGACGATGGCGGCCCAAAGGACCAAGGAAATGACGGCGGCGATCTTGGCGCCCTTCGGCGTCCTGACCGCCAAATCCCATTCCGCAACTTTTTTGCGAATCGTGGCGTTGAAAATCAAGACGTTCAGGCCAGCAAAGACGAGCAGGATCATTTTAACTTTAAAGAAAATGGTGCTGTAGAAGTCGATCGGATCGCCAGAGAAAAGAAGCACTCCGCTGACGATCATGACGGCGAATCCACAGAACAGGTAGGGATTGAATTGGTCCAGCACTTCGGAAACGGGACGCTTGCGCAGACAGACGCCGAGCAGGCGCAGATCGAGCAAAACGGCGAAGCCAAGGAACAGCGTCAGCGTGAGGACGTGGACGGTCTCGATGATGGGCTCGCCGTAGATCGAATTTCGAATCCACTGGCTAAAATGTGTGGCGTCCAACCACTGCAAGAAACTAGTTAAATACATCACCCGTCCTTGAGACCTGTGGGATCGGAGCGGCCGCAGCGCTGCGAGAGGGCGTTGTTTCGCCTGTCATTTCGCTTGTCATTTCGCTTCACAAGGAGTCGGATTCCATTTGGAACCGTCCGCCTCCTTCTTAAATTGCGAACTGGTGATGAACGGCTGCGTGAGGTACTGAGGATCGGTAACGATGGCCGTGACGACGAACCAGGTATCGCCATTGGGCTCCGTGAAACCGTCAAAATATTCTTCGAGAGTGGCGTTGGCGCTGAAGGGAACGCCATTCTTGCGCAGATACCCGGCGCGCAAATGTGTGGTAAGGACCTTCAGATATCCTTCCGGCGCGCGCGGCTGATGGCCCGCGCCTCCGAGAGTGGTGGGCAGGCGAAACATTCCACCCTGTTTGAGTCCTTCCCAAGTGGCAAGGGAATAGCCTTGCCAGGAGGGCTGAAAATCCGCAGGCGCAGCACCATTGAAATGAAAAAGCCGGGTTTGCGTGCCGGCGTCGGTGTCGATGCGCAACATGTTGTCGTCAACCCAGGTGATGTGCAGGCGGGTGGGCACGCGCATCAGGGCGGGAGCGGCATAGGATTTGCACTGCTCGCCGGCGGCAATGTCTTTGTCTGGATCCCATGCATCAGCGACCGCTTTCCCTACCGAATTGAGCGGAACGCTTGAGGTATCGCCCTTGTCGGGAGTGATCATGCGCCAGCGCCAATCTTCGGTCACGATGGAGACCCAATAGCCCGTGAAGTCCTGGGGGGCAATTTCCCTGGGATTGACAGGCGCGGCCGGAGGCGGATTGCCGAATTGCGCGCGGGCGCAGATGGGAAATGCGATCAAAAATGCTGCCAGGATGAGACCAAGAGGCAGAATGCGCCTCACGCAAGCTCCGCGGTCCATGCTTCCCCCTTCACCACCCGAGCCATCAGCCACAGCTGCGACGATTAACCCAAACATTCGTAAAGACGCCGTCACGTCCGCTCCAAGCGCTACAGCGGCTAGGGCCACCCGGGCGTCGCCAGTCTCAGTTCACCGGCGAAAACGGCACCTACATGATTACGCCTTCCCACTTCCACCCGTCGGACGGTCGAACGATTTTGTGCAAACGAATGCGGTGCTCGCTGGGATCGCGACCGGGATTGCCGGTGGCGATAACCACATCACCGGGGCGCAGCGTGTCGCGCGAGACATGGTCATGAGTGAGTTGTGCGCCGCCACCCCACTCGATCGACCAGGTCACCATGTGCCCGCTGTCATCGGGAGCCTCTATTTTCACGAACGAGTGTGGATTGCGATAGAAAAACTGGGTTATGGTGCCCTTCACCGTAACTTCGCGGTCCACATAGTAGGTGGCCGCGAAGGAATGATGTGCGTAAGCGATGCCCGTGGCGAATACCGCCACGGCAACGATTAGAACCGCGAATTTCTGTTTCATGGCGTTCCCCCCTGCTAGAAAACAGCTCGTCCACAACCATATAAAACATATACCACTGTTAGCGCAAAGTCGCGTCTGGCGACGGCGCCTCGGCCTCTCCTAGTTGCCTCCCTCGTGCTTTTCCGTGAGGCTCTTATATACGGCATCAATGAACATTTTCGTTGTCCAAGGGCCCTCAAGGGCGCCGTATCGCGGATTGTAATCGAGCGTGAGATTCGCGTTTTCAACTTGTTGGAGCGTGAGGCCGCGTTTGATTGCATCCTGGAAACGGTCACGGATGATCGTAATCGCTTCCTGATAAAACTTCACGTCGGCCTGGTCGCAGACCCGTCCATGGCCGGGAATGACCATTGTGCCACCCTCTTGCATGGCGATGGGCGTGGTGATGGCGATGATGCGGTTCAGTCCATCGAGCAAACCATTGATGGTGCCGCCTGCGTCGAGGTCGACGACGGGATAGCTGGTCGTGACGAAGATGTCGCCAGCGACAACCACGTCCGACTTGTGAAAGAAGACGATGCTGTCGCCATCCGAGTGGGCATTGGGAATGTGAATGACTTCGATGGGTTCGCCATTGAAGTACAGCTTTTTCTCAGGAGTCGTGAACGTGTCAGTCGGCCAGGCGCCCTGGGGAAAAGGCGCTTTTTTCCCCGTGGGAGCGCTCATTCGGTCGAGAACAGCATCGTACGCGATGACTGTGGCCTGATCGCCGGCGCTGGCGCCGATGTCACCAACAACGTTTCCGCCAGCGATCGTGCTGCCCGCGGCGGCGATCACTTCATTGCCGCCGACGTGATCGGGATCGGCGCTGGTATTGATGATGTAGCGGATGGGCTTGTCGGATATGGAGCGGACGGCAGCAAGCACTTGCTGGCTCATCTCTGAGGTGCCGGTATCAACCATTAGGACGCCATCGTCGCCTGCCTGGACTGCAATGTTCGCGCCAGCACCGACGAGCATGTACACGTCGCCTTGGACATGCAAGATCTGCACTTTACCTTGGGGAGCAAAGTCGCCGAACTGAGCCGAAGCAAGCTGCGCCGATGCAAGGATTCCAAGCGCAAGCACAGTCGCGACAGGAGCAACGTGCCGCAGAAAACGACGGAATTCGCTGGCGAAGCGCATTCTGGTAGCTCTAGTCATTGGTTTACCGCTTTCTTCGCCGGGCGCGGCAAAAGTTTCATATGCTTCATTTCAGACTGATATTCGGGATACATGGTTTCCGCCCCGCCTCGCGCGGCCTGCGGCGGAATTCCGTAATTGGCGGGAAATTCGTCGAGGAAAGGATTTTTGCCGGGCAAATGATTCGGCACGTAGCCTTCGGGGCGATCCACTTCGTCAACGGCCTCACAGGGCCACGGGTTGATCTGCTGTTGGAGATCGAGCACAAAGTCTGTGGTGCGGATGAAGGGCTGGGTGAGGTACACGGGATCGTAGGTAATCACTGCCACGGTCAAATAGTCTCCGTGGCGCAGCAGGTGTGTATGGACGACTGCCTGATCGCTGCGGTCGATTCCGTTCCGGCGAATCCAGTTTTCCTTTAGGTGATCAGTGGTGATGACAAGGGTGTCGCCCTCCCACTCGCCCGTGGAGAACCCTTTCCAGGTGTGAGGCGCCCACGCAGGAGGGTGCGGGCGGCCGTCCATCCAAACGGTGCGGTACTGATTGTAGGTAGTCGTGTAAATGTGATACGCAACCACTTTTTGCGTCGGCAAATCGACTTGCTTCCAGATGCGGATTGCCGATGGACCGCGCCAGTTGTAATCAGCGCCATGAGCGCGGCACTGATTTTCGGGAAGCTCGAGCAACGTCGCGTCCCAGCTGTCGCCGTGAAGGCGGGCAGCTGGGTTGATCGGCAAGCCGAGATAATCGCCGATCTCGGGGCCAGGGATGCGTTCGGGCCAGTCCTCGTGGAAGCGCGGCGACCATTCGCCGGATGGATCGTCTTGCGCCACGGCCGGCCGAGCTGCAACGAAGACAAGCGCTAAAAACAATGTGAACCCTATCGCGGTCCCGCCGCGAAAAGCACCCATACGAGGCCCCCGGAACTAATGATGGCGGCGCTCCCACCCTAATCCCCCGAGGTAAGCACACCCCCAAGGGACGTTCGCATCAAACGCGCGCTTTTTACCACAAAAACGGAGCCAGGGGACACCCTATTTTAAGTTTCTTCAGGGATACCAAAACGCCCGGCCCTACACCGACCCCGGCGGCTTGCGCAAGGCGCGCCTATGTGGATAGAATCCGCCGCAGGTGGCCGGGTTCTGGACGGCGGGGTTGGAGGAAACGCGCAGGCAGCTGCGGCGCTTTCCGGATGCCGACAGGCCACAATTATTGGCGCTCGATGACGGCGGAGGGAAGACATGTCGCTTGTAAAGGCAATCCATCACATCACGGTGTGCGTGGGCGGAGCACAAGAAGATATCGATTTTCAAACGCAGATTTTCGGCCAGCGGCTGATCAAGCAGACGGTGCTGTTTGACGGCAGATACGCGCACTACCATTTGTATTACGCGAATGCGAATGCCGAGCCAGGCTCGGTGTACACGACGTTTCCGTACCAGCGCGTGAAGGGCAAGCAAGGATCGGGGCAGATTCAGTCGACGGCGTATACGGTGCCAAAAGGCTCGCTGAAATTCTGGGCAGAGCATCTGAACAGGCACAACGTGAAAAACGGCGGAATTCAGGAACGGTTCGGGCAGAAATTCGTACGCTTCAACCATCCTTCGGGAATTCAGCTGGAAGTGCTGGAGGACGACGCGGACCGGCGGAAAAGCTGGACTACGAAGGACGTGACGAACGACGTGGCGACTCGCGGATTCCACGGGCCGGTTCTTTCGGTGCGCGAGATTCCGGAAACGGAGCGTTTCTTCGTCGATGCCCTCGGATTTCGCAAGACCGGCCAGGAAGGGCCGTATCACCGCTTCGAAATTGGAGAAGGCGGCGCAGCAAGAACAGTGACGTTGTTACACGAACCCGAGCGTCCGGCAGGAAGCTGGATTTTCGGCGCGGGCACGGCGCACCACCTGGCTCTGGAAGTCGAAAGTGACGAGAAGCTGGCGGAGCAAAAGGGAATCTACGACGAGCTGGGCTACACGGACGCCTCGGAGATCAAGGACCGGATGTACTTCCACTCCGTGTACTGCCGTTGCCCGGGCGGGATTTTGGTGGAATGCGCCGCGACGGTGCCGGCCGGATTCGCCGTCGATGAGCCAGCGGATCAACTCGGGACGAGCTTGCTGCTGCCGCCGTGGTTCGAATCCCGGCGCGCGGAAATTCAGGCCATGCTCGAGCCGATTGAGATCCCGGAGAGCAACTTCCCTTCGGGCGCTAAGAAGGCGCCCGCGAGCACTCCAGCGACAGCGGCGGCGAGCGCGGCAGAACAGGCATCAGGCGGCATGCAGCCTTCGAGGCGCACCAGCGCACTGTTCATCGGGGGAGATACGCCTAAGAAGTAACTTACTCCTACGCTTCAGCCGCGGATTGCAGGGATTCCGCGGCTGAGGCGAAGCCCCTCAGTAAGCAGCTTCCAACAAAGATTTGATCTCGCGCTCGGTGACGTGCCGATCGACCGTGCCGGAGCGGTCGAGTTCGTGCGTAACGGTGCCAACGATTGCTTCCAGTTCGTTTCGAGGCACGCCGGCGTCCTTTAAGGACCGGGGCACGTCGAATTGGGCGATGAAGGTGGCCGCAGCCTCAGCGCACGCGAGCGCGGCCGCTTTGGCTTTCGTGGGATCGAACGGCAAGCCGAACCCGGCGGCGATGGGGCCGAACCGTTCGGGGGCAATGCCGGCCATGAAACGCATGGCGTGGGGCAAGGTGATGCATGACGTGATGCCGTGCGGGACGTTCCAGCGGGGTCCGATCTGATGGCCGAGCAAATGCGAGATGCTGAAGCGTGTGTTCATGGCGCCGAAAATGGAAAACCACGCGGCCATCTGGCAGTAACCTCGATGGGCGATTCGATCGGGATGGTCACCCTGAATCGAGGCGGGCAGGTGCTCCACGAGGAGGGATATCGCTTTGCTCGCCAAAGTATCGCTGAGCAGGTGGTGGCGAATCGCGTAAATAGATTCGATGGCGTGGTCCAGCGATCGCATGCCGGTGGCCACCCAGAGCCACGTGGGAGTTTCGAGCGTCAGCTCGGGATCGTTGAGGATGGTGCGCGCTTGCAAGCGCGGATCGGAGACGCCGGATTTGACGAGCGTAGCTTCGTCGGTGACGCCCCCGGCGTGCGTGTATTCGCCAG
>JASHWB010000142.1 GCA_030044295.1 Candidatus Acidiferrales bacterium | reverse complement strand
GTTCCGCCGCCTTTCACCACGCGGATTCCGCGCAGCCCGTACACGATGATCGCTTCATGCGGTCCCGCTCGCCGAAACAGCGTCGCCAGCGAAACCATCAGGAAAACCACCACCGCAATCATCAAGCCCACGATCGTCCAAATCGCCGATATGCTTGGCATTTCTTCGCCCTCCCCTTCGCGCAATCTCAACTCGCTGCTTCAGCTCTGCAAAAAAACGTGCCTAGGTCACATTGGGAATCGTTGACGCATTCGTTCGCTCGCCCGCCATTTCTGCCCACGTCCGGACGTAGGCGATGCCGCGCTCGTAGCGCGTAATCACCACCTCTTCGCCTTTCTCGATTGCCTTGCCGTCTTCGCTGCGCGCTCCGGCCGCGTGGCGCGTTCCGCCTTGTGAAAACACGATTTCCCCCGTGCCCCCGGGGCGGATTGTGACGTTCACTTTTCCGAGTATTCCGACTAAATCGAAATCGGAGGGATCGAGCTGCGTTTCGTGCGCCAACAGCACCTTGACCATAAACAGAAACACGATTCCCGCTGCCGCCAGTCCGCTAACGCCCGCCAATCCGAGCGCCGCCAGAGCCACGAAGCTCGTATAGCGGGTGAGCAGATACCCCGTCCCGCCAAACCAGGCTAGGAACGCCATGAATGACGCAAAGTTGAAAAAAGAAACGTGCGTTCCGGCCGCTGCCCCGTGCCGCGCCGTACCCAACTTGGGACTGAATGTGGTCGTCGCAGCGTGGACCGGCGCGTGCACCGGGTGCACCCCAGCATGTCCGCCATGGCCCGCCGATAGGTGCGGCAGATGCCATTTCGCGGGCAAATGAAGTCCGCCGAAGCTGCTCAGCACGGAGAGCAGGCTGAACGCCAGCCCCACCACGAAGCAGATCAGGTACAAGGTGGCCCAAGTCACAGCGATCACCTCCCCTCGTCGTGTGTTCGCTTACTCGCTCCCGGCATTCCCGAACCGTGCTCGCCGCTGCTGTGCGGTTTCGAACCTGCGTGCCCGTTCCGTTCCTTCGCGCCCTCTTTATGCGCGGGCCGCAACGCGTGCAGCAGCTTCGGCACCAGATCCGGCGCGTCCAAAATCGCGCCTAGCAACGTCAGGCATCGCGTCGTATCGTCGCGCTGCGCCAACTGTTCCAGTACCGCGCTCACTTCCGCGTCGCGACGGAACCGCTGCGCGCCTTCGAGCAGCCACAAATGCAGCGCGCTCTCTGGCGCGGGCAGGCCGGAAATCAGTTCCGTCTGATAGCCCTCTGGGTCGTCGACCAAGAAACCCGGATGCACGCGAAAGAACTTCGCCAGCAGTTCGCGCGTGGTTTTCGTTAGGTGTGGCCGCGCGCCCTTTTCGATCTGCGAGAAGTAGGACTGGCTGATGCTCTTGCCCATCTCTTCTCTGATGGCGCGCAGCGCTTCCGCCTGAGACATCGCGCGCCCCAGCCCGCGCAGCATGCCTTCCGCATAACGCAAGTACCGGATTTTCTCGCCCAGTTTCACGCCCAAGTCTCATATCGCATATTGCGATGTAAATATCGCAATATGCGATATACTTGTCAAGCGAAATCGGAGCCCCTATTCCTTCCTGCAGCGCCCCCTCAGCTTATGCGTCGTTGACTTGACTCTGCGTGCAGCCTAACATTTCGCTCCTCGTGAGCCAGTCGCCGGAATTCATTGGGCAAACCGTTTCGCATTACCGGATCGTCGAGAAGCTCGGCGGCGGAGGAATGGGCGTGGTGTATAAGGCCGAAGACACGCGCCTTGGCCGGCTCGTCGCGCTGAAATTCCTTCCCGCCGATTCGGTTCGCGACCCGCAAGCGCTGGAGCGTTTTCGCCGCGAAGCCCGCGCCGCCTCTTCTCTGAATCACCCCAACATCTGTACCATTTACGACGTAGACGAAACGGGCGGCCAGCCCTTCATCGCCATGGAATTGCTCGAAGGCGAGACGTTGCGCGAGCGTGTTGCTCGGAAAACCCTCGATCCGGAAACGATTCTCGATCTGTCGATTCAGATTCTTTCGGCACTTGAAGCCGCGCACCGCAAGGGAATCATCCATCGCGATATCAAACCGGCGAATCTCTTCGTGACCGGGCACGAGCAGGCCAAGGTGCTCGATTTCGGGCTGGCGAAACAAAACGCGGATCGCGGCGCGCCGGACGATTTCGGCGGAGCGACGCTCAAGACGGGTGATCTCACGGCATCGGGTGCGACGGTCGGCACAGTCGCTTACATGTCGCCCGAGCAAGTTGCTGGGAAGCCGGTCGACGCGCGCACCGACCTGTTTTCGTTTGGCGCCGTGCTCTACGAGATGGCCACGCGGCGAAAAGCGTTTGAGGGCGACACGACGGGCGTAACGTTCCACGCGATTCTGGAGAAGAATCCCCCGTCGGTGTCGCGGCTGAATCCGGCGGTTCCACCGCGCCTCGACGAAATCATCGCCAAGGCGCTCGAAAAAGACCGCGACGTCCGCTACCAGCACGCTTCCGATTTCAGCGCCGACCTGAAGCGGCTGCGGCGGGATTCGAGCAGCGGATCGGTGCCGCGCGTCGCCCCTGCGGCAGTTCCGTGGTGGCGTAGAAAATCGGTGATCGCGGCAGCCGCCGCGATTGTGGTCGTCATTGCCGCTGGAGCGTGGATTGCCGCGCGCCATTTCCTGGCTTCGCCGCCGGTCAACACGATTGGCTCGATCATCGTATTGCCGTTCACCGGAGCGGGCGCGAAATCCGACGCCTCCTTCCTGGAGGACGGCATCAGCATGGGCGTTACGGACGCGCTTTCGCAGTTGCCGGGATTGCGCGTGATGGCCAGCAGCGCGGCGATGCGTTACGCGGGCAAGAATCCCGATCCCAAGCAGGTCGGCAAGGACCTGAACGTGGATGCGGTGCTGCAGGGCAACATCGAGCAGGAGGGCGACACCGTCTCGATTGATGCCGAGCTGGTGAAGACGGCGGACGACACGCAGGTCTGGGGCCAGCAGTACACGGAGGAGATGGCGAACGTGGCGATGCTCCAGCAGAATATCGCCAAAGATATTTCCGATGAATTGCGCGTGAAACTCACTCCGGCCGAGCAGCAGCAGATGTCCAAAGCGCCCACGGAAAACGCCGACGCATATCGTTTCTATCTGCAGGGCCGCCAGGAAATTGACGTGTCATTGAATCTGAACAAGGCGGCGGATTACTTTCAGCAAGCAATCGATAAAGACCCCAGCTATGCGGCTGCCTATGCGGGGCTCGGAGAGGCAGAGGTCATTCTCGGATGGGGCGAGCCTTCCATTCAGGCATCAGAGTTCGCCAAAGCACAGAGCGCGATTTCCCAGGCTCTCACGCTGGACAATGGCTCCGCGGAAGCACACTTGGCGCTGGCAGATCTTGACCTTTTTGAGTGGAAA
>JASHWB010000141.1 GCA_030044295.1 Candidatus Acidiferrales bacterium | reverse complement strand
TTGACACGAAGGTATCGCCGATACTTTCGTCCAATTGTGCCGCGCGCACGCGTCTGGTCTGATGGCGGCCTGTGGCGCCGCGGCAATCGAATTGAGCCGCGAAAGGCAAGGAGAGAGCGGATGAAGGTTCTGATGGTGTTGGCATCGCACGATCAACTCGGAAACACGGGTCGCCCGACTGGTTTCTGGCTTGGCTGATCTGCGGTGGTTCAGGAAAACCCAGCGTCGATTACTGGCTCGCGGGCAAGTTAACCTTGGTGGGAGTGCGATGAACTCGGGCCAGGGTTCGTTTTCCGCTCATCCCAGCTCGGGGTATTCTATCTGTCGGTCCTTGCCTTTCATTATGGAACAAAATTGATGCCTGTGAGCATTACAACCCGCCAGAGCGGAACCGCGACAATCGTGGACGTTACTGGCGAGATTACGCTGTTCAATGCTCCCGAGCTGCGCACGGTGTTGATGGGCTTGTTGAAATTGCGGAAGGCGCCGCACGTGATTGTGAACATGACGAACGCAGCGTATATCGACAGTGCGGGCGTAGCCTGCCTTGTGGAAGCCTTGAAAGTGGCGCGGGAAGCGAAGCTTGGCTTGGCTCTTTTCGGGCTCAATCGCGTGGCGGAGGAAGTCCTTGAGCTGACGCGATTGATTCACGTCTTTGACGTATACGGCACGGAGGAAGAGGCGCTTCGCGTTGTTCGGCAAGCCCCCTCCAGTGCAAAACTGTGAGATTGCCAATATGTCTGTCGTGGAAACAGTCGGACAGGCCACCGTCGACGGATTGGCTTACCTCGGCGACCTCACCATTCTGACCGGCCGCTCGCTTCACGCCGTCACCGTCGCTCCCTTTCAGGGGCAGCGACTACGCGGCCAGCGCGCTGTCCATCAAGCCATGTCCGCCGGTGTCGGCGCTGTTCCCATCCTTTCGCTGATTTCGTTTTTCGTCGGCGTGATTATGGCACTCCAATCGGCGTACGAGCTGCAAAAACTGGGTGCCATCGCGCTTGTGGCGAGAACCGTCGCCATTTCTGTCACGCGCGAGCTCGCGCCGCTGATTACCGCGATTGTCGTGATTGGCCGCTCAGGCTCGGCGTTCGCTGCAGAGATTGGTTCGATGAAAGTGAACGAGGAAATCGACGCGCTCGAAACGATGGCGCTCGACCCCGTCCAATTTCTCGTGGCACCGAAGCTTGTGGCCATGGCTTTGATGTTGCCGTGCCTTACCACGTGGGCCGACTTTATGGGCATTCTCGGTGGTGCGACTTTCGGGGTGGGCGCTGCGGGCTTCACGCTGGGTTCCTATCTTGAGGCGACGCTCCACTCGCTGGTGCTTCGCGACATCATCACCGGCTTGATTAAGAGCGTTATGTTCGGCATGGTAATCACGGCTGTAGGTTGTCAGGAAGGGCTTTCCACCGGGTTAGGCGCGGAGCAGGTGGGTCGCTCGACGACATCGGCAGTAGTCAAATCCATTTTTATGGTTGTGGCCGTGGATTTGGTGTTCACGATGCTGTTCTACTTCACGACTTCGCAATGATGCTCGCGGGTTGGCTTATTGCTGCGACGCGGCAAGAAAACGATGCGACCTAGGGTGAGGCGGGACGAATCAGAGAGACAGGCAAGCGGTGCCCTTGCGATTAGTGTGCGCAATTTGCGGGTTGATTATGGAGAGCATGAGGTTCTTCACAATATAAGCTTCGACGTGAAGGCCGGCGAGACGATCACAATTCTCGGCGGATCGGGTTCGGGGAAAACCACTCTGTTACGTTCCCTTATAGGTCTGGAGAAGCCATCCACCGGTGCGATCTGGATTCGAGGACACGATCTCTGCTGCATTCCACCTCGCGACATGGCGGAGATGCGCAAAAAATTCGGTGTATCGTTTCAGGGAGGAGCCCTGTTCGGTTCGATGACGGTGGGGGAAAACGTGGCGCTCCCGCTTCGTGAGCACACGCGTCTGGATGACTCGACGATCGAAGTGCTGGTGCGGCTCAAGCTCGAAGAAGTTGGGCTTTCCGGATACGAAGACTACAACCCCGCACAACTGAGCGGCGGGATGAAAAAGCGTGCTGCTATCGCTCGCGCGCTGACCATGGATCCGGAGATTCTGTTTTTCGACGAGCCCTCGGCTGGCCTTGACCCCATCATTGCCGCGGGAATTGACGATCTGATTCTGAAACTGAAGCACGCATTCGCAATGACGATTGTCGTCGTTACACACGAATTAGCCAGCGCGTTCCTGATCGCAGATCGAATGGTGTTGATCGACAAAGGCAACATCATCGCAATAGGCACGCCAGAAGAAATGAAGGCCAATCAGCATCCTCGCGTGCGCCAGTTTCTCGACCGCGTCCCGGATGCGGAAATCTCCACAGACGAGGGTTTCCTGGACCGCTTGACTCAGAATTTGCGCCTGTAGCGAGTGACGTGCGACGAGGAGGCGTGCTATGCTGCCGACCTTCTGGCATCAGCGCCGCGATCTCATGCTTTCCCGAGGATATTGAGGTGCCATTGCAAGCAAAACGCGAGCGCGCGTTGGTTGGCCTGTTCGTTCTCGTTGTGGCGGGACTCCTGGTGGCAACTCTGTTTTCGATGGGCGGAGTTTTGGGGCGCAGCGGACGGGTTTACCGCGCATACTTCAAGAACGCTGGCGGCCTCGGCCCGGGTTCCGAGGTGCGCTATGCCGGCGGACCGCCTGTAGGCCGCGTGACGGCGGTGCGGACGAACTTCCAAAACCCCGGTCGTATCGAAATTGTTTTTCGCGTCGATGATCAAGTTCCCGTAAAAGTGGATAGCAAGGCAAAGATTTCGAGCCTCGGCCCGCTCGGCGACAATTTCCTGGGTATTGTTCCGGGCAGCGCGACGGCCCCGCGAGCTCCTTCGGATACGGTCTTAACGGGAATGGATTATGCGAGCTTCGACGATCTCACCAGCAAGATTAACGAGCTTGCTCCGCAAGCCAGCGCGCTGTTGATAAACCTGAATTCGCGTGTCACGGAATTGCAGGAAACACTCCGGAGAGTCAATGGTCTGCTCGACGCCAACAACCGCGCGAACATTGCGGCGAGCCTCGCGAATGTTCGAGGCATGCTCGCCGAAGACCGGCCGACGCTGCATTCCACGCTAAATAATGTGAACAATACCAGCTCGAAGCTTGCTCCGCTGATTGATGATTTCAAGAGCGCGGCGAACCAGGCGAACATTACTCTATCGCACGTCGACGAAACGGTTATGGAGGATCGTCCGGATTTGCGGCAGGCCGTGAGCGAGTTGCGAGCGACTCTCGCGTCTGCGTCCGACCTGACCGATCAACTCAACAGCACCCTGAATACGAACAGCGACAACCTAGACGTAATCATCGCGAACCTGAGGGACGTAACCGAGAACCTCAAGGCTTTCACGGAAAGGATTAAGACCCGGCCTGCCTCACTGATCCGGTCCTCGACGCCGCCGGAACACGTGCCGGGGCAATCGTCGAAGCAGCCGAACCGAAGATGAACGCACGCGTCACAGAAAAACGGATCTTCGCGGTCGTGGTTGGCCTCACGGCCCTTGCCGCGATACTCGTCACTACGAACTGTGGTGCGGCGCGGCCGGTGAGCTATTACACGCTGAATTCCGCGCCTACGCCGGAACCTTCCGTCACAGTAAAGAGCGATGCGCCAATTCCTTTCACGATTCTTGTGGGTCGCATTGCAGCTTCCCATCTTTACTTGAACGACCCGATCGTGTACAGCAACGGCAGCGTGGAACTTGGAACATACGAGTACCATCGCTGGGTCGATGTCCCTACGGAAATGTTAGAAACCATGCTTACGCAAACCCTCCGTGAACAGGGGAGATTTCGGTCCGTAGGGCGACTGGGGAGCGGCGCGAAAGCGGATTATATTCTCCGCGGACACTTGTATTCCCTCGAAGAGGTCGATTCGCCCTCAATCACCGCACGTTTCTCGATCGAACTGGAGTTGTTTCAGCCAAAGACAGGAATGATTGTATGGAATCAATCGTACGACCAGGATGAACGCGTCAGCCAGAAAAGCGTCACGGCAGTCGTCGAAGAGCTGCGCCGAGAAGTGCTCACCGGCTTCAATCAGCTCACAACCAGCCTCGATGCTTACCTCGCAAGTCGCTCTGCGGAGTGATGCAGTTGTATTCCTCGCTTAGTCGAATGCTTGCTCCGTTCGACTCTAGGCGATGCTAACTTGACCGGATGAATTTGCCTCGCTGCCCAACGCCTGCAGCGGGAACCCCCGCTCACGCCAACCCGCGAGACCTCCTGCCAGAGGGCGAATGCGCGTGATTCCGTGGTTGCGGAGCCGCAGGGCCATCTGCGCAGCGGCTGCTTCGTTCGGGCAGCTGCAAAAAAGCACAATTTCCCGGTCG
>JASHWB010000140.1 GCA_030044295.1 Candidatus Acidiferrales bacterium | reverse complement strand
CGCGGTTGGCGAAATTCAGAAAGTAGCCAGCGCATCGGAAGGTCATCTATGCGTGATCCATCACGCGCCCAAGAACGCGAACATCGGAGATGCAGCAGTCGCGGCGCTCGGTAGTCAAGGATTGGCTGCGCGAGTGTCACCGATTATTTTGGTTCGCCGGTTCGGAATCGGAGTCCATTCGATTTCTAGCACTTCGGTGCGAGACCCGCGCGGTGAGGCCATCTCTGAGTCGCGTCTAGTACGTCGTGAGGATGGCTCGGTCGAATTGGGCGGAGTCTGGAAGAACTACATGCTAGCTGAGGTCTATGCGGAACGCGTGACCGACCTGTTGGGGGCCGAGCAAGGCGCAGAAATGACCGCCCCAGATATTGCGGATAGTCTGGACATTTCTTATCAGGTCGCCAAATCGACGCTATCTTTCCTCTACAAGAGCGGTACCATAGCGCGCGCGGGAGACGGCAAGAAAGGTAAGCCATTCCGCTATTCAATTCCCCTTCGTGAAATAAGCCCGGCTAATGGGTCTGTTGCCCCTGCTGCGACAGAGCGGGAAGACCCAAATGCTCAAGGGCGATTTGGATATAAAGATTGAAAAATCCGTTACGTCGCGGTACGGTTTGGCCTACAGATTCGGTACTTGCCTATAGGAATAGTACCGAAAACAAGGTGCGGCGAGGTAACGGAATTTTTATGGAAACTGAGGTCTATTTTATCCAAGCGTCTACGGGTCAAATTAAGATAGGGCGCGCCCTTTCGGCACAGCGACGCTTAGGCATTTTACAAATCGGTAGTCCAATTCCGCTTAAGTTAATGGCTGTCACAAAAGGAACCTTTCGCCTGGAACGACAACTGCACGAGCGGTTCAATCACCTGCGTATCCACGGCGAATGGTTTTCTCCGGGCCCAGAACTTTTGGAGTTGATCGATAAAGTGGTCGCTAATCCTGGCGACCGCGCTCTTGTGAAACGCAGAGCGGGCGCAAAAGCGGGTCCGCAACCGCGACTGCGAGCGCGCATTTTAATGCTGATGCGCGGAGTCGGATATGAGCGAGTTTGGCGTCCCTACGATGTCGGCAAAATATTGCACGAGGGCACAGACGATTGCGGGCGCATTATGCGGAGTTCACCAGAGATTCAGCGAATTGGCGAGGGGCAATATCGGCTGCTAGCACCGGGGGATTAGTTATGACGGCGACACCACCACGGCGGCGCTGAGGGCGGCCGAAGCGGGGAAATCTAAGTGACGCGCCCAGCGGGGCGAAGGGAGAAGGGGAGATGACGCGATGAAACCGTATTTTGAGGAAAATGGAATCGTGATTTACAACGCGGATTGTCGGGAGGTGCTGCCGACGCTCCCTGAGGCCGACGCGATTATCACCGATCCCGTCTGGCCGGATAATCGTTCTACTTTCTTTGCGCACATCATCGATCCGACGCAATTATTCGCAGAGGCGGCCGCACAATTTCGGGCGAAGCGATTGGTGGTACAGCTGGGCTGCGACAGCGATCCTCGTTTTTTGATAGGTGTTCCCCGTCGATTTCCGTTCTTGCGAGTCTGTTGGCTGACGTATCCTCGGCCGAGCTACAAAGGGCGGCTCCTTTACACTGGAGATGTGGCTTACGCTTACGGTGAATGGCCAATCGCCAAACCAGGGAGAGCAGTGATTGGGGGCGAATGCATCTCGACTCGCGCCGATTACATCAACACGAACACGAAACCGGCCAAACAGAAGAGCTACGGGATGCGAGGCGAGGGCGTCACGATGCATCCAGCGCCACGGCGAACCCAGCACGTTCTTTGGTTGGTATCGACATTCTGCGATGGACTCGTAATCGATCCTTTCTGCGGGTCAGGAACGACTCTGTGGGCAGCTTTTGGCGGGAAAGCTTAGCGGCCCGCGCTTTCGGCTGCTCGCGCCCGTTGGCGTTCTCAGGATTTTGAGATTGTCGAAAATGGACAGGTGTTCGGTAACGTGCGTGTGAAGCCCAGCGGGATAATCGTGGGCACCAAAGGGATCGCACGATTGGTTCCGAGTGAGCATCGAGGATTTCGGCAAGTTCGCAGAGAAGAATGGAACAAAGCAGAAAAAATGAAATTAGGACACTACCCAAAGCTGCTGGGCAAAACTGCATTAGCTGATATGCCCCCAACCTGACCCGAAACAAAGTTGGAATATTGAGAGAGCGCCGGCGCGGGCACGATAAAACTCGCACCGAGACCTATTCCGGTGAATACGGAGTCTTCCTCAAAAGCGGGGCGCTTTAGCGTTTCGCGTGAGAAATAGAGGCTCTCTTCGATCAATGAACCGAAGGTCTCAAATGAGACCTTTAATCGGCAGCCCAACTTAAAAGCGATCTCCGCTAGCGTGCCAATGTTTCTCGCCGGATTGTTGACATTCTCGATCCGAGAAATCGCAGTCTGCTTGGTTCCGACCGCTTGGGCGAGCTGCGCTTGCGTCATTCCGCGCTGCTCGCGGATAACTCGCATTTGAGTCGCAATGCTAGTGTTTAAGAAATCTTCCGCGTAGGACTCTCGATACTCTACGTCGCGGAAACTCTCGACAAGTTCACTGCGCCTTGTTTCATGTAATTCGTTCATGGTTGCACCTGCGCTTGCGATCTCCCAGAACGACTTGCCGATTTTTCTCAGCGTCCTTAGGAGTCGGCATTAGCTTAAAACCCTTCTCGATTGCTCCAAGAAGGAGAGTATATTCGCGATCCATGTCGTGCGGTCCGCGACACAACATGGGTCTTAACTGGACGTTACCGTGTACTATCATTTTGTCCAAGCGCTATCGCGGGCGGCATCGGCGTTTCGAGTTCGGGGATTCGATCCATCGTCATTCCTCGCTTAGTGTGGACGGCCTTCTCCGCGCTCAGCCGTCCGATTCGCCTGTCTAGGCGCGGTTAGTTGGCTCGTTCTCCGTGGATAGTTTCGATTTCGCCGCGATGCTCCGGCGTTACTTGATGGCACGTCTCGCAACGCGGGAGACTGAAATTCCACTCGCGTTGAATCGAGCGATAGCGGCTGGGCGATAGGCGGATTACGTCTTCCCCATAACGCTCCACGATTTGCGGCGTGCGACGCGCCAGCACCCAATTAGAGCCGCCGATGCGTCGATGTAAGAACTCAAGAAAACCGTCCGTGTTCCCTTCCTCCGTTGTTCAGCCTAAGACGCGCGAGCTAGAACCCGCGCGTTTCGCCCTGTCGGGGCTCGTCAGTTAGGCGACATTGAGATCGGCGGGCGTGTAGCGAAAACACTTGCGGCAGTTGCATCGCGCTAAGCGTTCCTCGATGCCCGCGCGGGACTTCCACAGTTGATAGAGGGCTTCGGACTGAATGGCGGAAAACAGATTGATCATGTCGTTCATTCCTCCATGCGCGAGCTAGGCGCGGTTAGTCGAGAACCTTTTTCAGACCCTTCAGTCCATTCAGCAGTTCCTCGGCGTGTTCGATACACGCCTGAACGGTTTCATCATCGGAATTGTGGATCGCGTTTTGAGCGCGAATGGCGTTAGCAAGCTCGATGCAGAGCGGGCATCCGATTTCCTTGCCGGTCGAAAGAACCACGGCGTGTTGTGCGATATGTGCCTTTAACAGCGGATTTTTGCTCATATTTCTTCTCGGTCGAGCGCTCGGCGATGGAATCCGTGATGAAAGCACCAGCCGCATAGAAGTTTTTGGAGACGGTGCATCGACGACGACGTTGGCCGTCGGACATTTCCTCGTGGCATTCTTCGCATTCAAGGATCACAAAGTCCGTCTGGTCCATTTCAGCATACTCCTCGACATTTAAGACATTCGGTCTCAATGCGTAGCGGGAAGTATTCAGCAACGTCAGGCGATAGGAAACAATCGATGATCAGCCCACATTCCTGACAAACGACCGTGAGACGAGGCGTACAGGAACAAACATCGCAGGTCGCGAGCATTTCGATGCCGCATGCAGCACAATGATTTTCGTTGCCGTTCATCGGGCGTAACTCTGAAAAGCGGCATCGGTGATGACGTACTTTGCGCCGGTCAGGGCCTCTTTGCGCATCGTGCCGCGGCGGAATTTCCGTGCGTAGTCCTCGCGCATTGAAGCGGGAAAGGCGATCTTGTCGTGAACCCGAATGCCCGTGAGAACGCCGGTCAGAAAGCGGCGAGTAAAGTAAATGGTTTCGTTTGCGTCCACGTGTTTCATATTGTTCATTCCCTCCATACCCATTTATCTACGCTCGTTTGTCATGTTTGTCAAGTAGCGCAGCGGTAGTTATTTCGCACTGCTGCCCAAACCCGCTGTCTCTGCTGCAGTATCGTTGCTCCTGCTACTCGCGGTCGTCTTTCGCGACAGATATTTTCGCGCGCAGTCGGTAAAGAATTGCGCGAGATTCCGGGGTGGCTGC
>JASHWB010000139.1 GCA_030044295.1 Candidatus Acidiferrales bacterium | reverse complement strand
GTTCTGGATGCCTCTGCCATCATCGAGTGGCTTCTTCAATCGCCGGTCGGAGCCAAGATTGAGCGACGTATCTTCTCCCGTTCGGAGTCGCTGCACGCCCCTCATCTCGTCGACGTGGAAGTGGCACAGGTGTTGCGGCGTTACGTTCGGGACAAGGCGATTACCGCAGAGAGAGGGCGGGAGGCTCTCGAAGATCTCGGCGACCTCGCGTTAAACCGTTACCCACATGATTTCCTGATTCCCCGCATTTGGGAGCTTCGTGCAACGCTTACGGCGTATGACGCAGCATATGTGGCGCTCGCTGAACTGCTTGATGCGCCTCTCCTCACCTGCGACGGCAAGATCGCTTCTGCGCCAGGTCATCACGCAAATGTAGAGGTCGTCTAAGGCGCAGATACAAAGTTATGGGGAGGGGGGACGGCGCGGGGCTATTGAAGGTGTAAATGGGTCAGTTTGAATTTTGACTCCTTGTGTCACGATCAAGAAAATTCAAACTGGCCCTAGAGCAGAGCCAGGCGGAGGCGCGGGGCTACCGTGCGGCCTGAGCGCGCTGTGGGGCGGACCATTCGGAGACGCGGGCGAGGGCGTCGACGACGCGGTCGTGAACGAAGTGCAATTCTTCGGCGGTGATGCAATAGGGCGGGAGAATGTAAATGACGTTGCCGAGCGGGCGAAGCAAAATTCCGGCGTTGAGGAAGAAGTCGTAAAGCTTCGGGCGGAGAGACGAAAAATATCCCGGATCGTCGGCGCGGAGCTCGATGGCGGCAACGGTTCCGATGGAACGGACGTTGCCGACGACGGAATGATTTTCAATGGCGGCGAGGCGCTGCTGGTGAATTTGTGAAATTTTGGTGATGCGCTCGAAGACGGGCTCGTTCTCGAAGATTTTGAAGCTGGCGACGGCGGCAGCGGCGGCGATGGGGTTTCCGGTGTAGGAGTGGCCGTGATAAAAAGTGCGGCTGCGATCTTCGCTGACGAATGCGTGATGGATTTCTTCCGTGCAAACGGTGGCGGCGAGCGGCAGCACTCCTCCTGTAATTCCTTTTGAAAGGCACATCAGATCGGGCACGACTCCGGCGAGCTCGCAGGCGAACATTTTGCCGCAGCGTCCGAAGCCGGTGAGCACTTCATCGGCGATGAGCAGCACGCCGTATTCGCTGCAAAGCTGGCGCACGCGCTGCAAAAATTCCTGCGGATGGACAATCATGCCGCCGGCACCCTGAAGCAGCGGCTCGACGATGATGGCGGCGATTTCGGCGTGTTTTTCTTCGAGCAGGCGCGCGAGATGATCGGCGCAATCGATATTGCAAGTGGCGCGCGTTTTGCCCACAGGGCAGCGGTAGCAATATGCACTGTGAACGCGATGCACGGGAAAAAGGAAGCTGCGGAACGGATCGCTGAACGCGGAGCGCGCCCCGACGGACATAGCTCCGACGGTATCGCCGTGATAGGCGTGTTCAAGAGCAACGATGGAATGTTTTTGCAGGCGGCCAATGTTCTGCCAGTACTGGACGGCCATTTTGAGAGCGACTTCGACGGCGGTGGAACCGTCGTCCGAGAAGAAAATGGCGTCGAGTTCACGCGGAAGGATTTTGCGAAGGCAGGCAGCGAGTTCTTCGACGCGATCGTGCGTGAAGCCAGCGAGCAAAACATGGTCGAGTGTGGAAGTTTGCGCGGCGATGGCAGACATGATGGCAGGATGGCAGTGGCCGTGAATGTTGGTCCACCAGGAGGAGATGGCGTCGAGGATGCGGCGGCCGTCGTCGAGGTAGAGATAAACGCCCTGGGCGTGGGTGATGCGCAGCGGCGCGGGATCGAGCGCCTGCTGAGAAAAGGGATGCCAGATGCGCAGAGGAGTGGGCGTCGTCGGGTTCATTGGGCTTTCATTGATAAAGGGCTTTCGCGTTGAAATTGCGGCGAAAGACGTTCAAGAGTGTAGCGCGATTGATTTTGGCGAGGAAGGGCACGACGCCGACGACTTCGATTGCGCCGTAATGTTCGATGGCGCGGCGATTGTCGCGATTGGGCTTGCCGGAGAGGATGACACCGCGAAGATCGAGGCGCGCGGCGCGCAAGGCGGCGATGGAAAGCAAAGTGTGATTGATGGTGCCGAGGGAAGTGCGCGAAACAAGAATAATCGGAAGCGCGAGATGACGCATGAGGTCAGTCATGAGCTGGGTGCGATTGATAGGGACGAGCGCGCCGCCGGCGCCTTCGACGACGAGATTTTCGTGCGCGGCAATTTTCGGGAATTTTATTTTGCTGAGACGGATGCGAACGCCGGCGCGTTGCGCGGCAAGATGCGGCGAAACGGGCGGAGAGAAGCGATACGTTTCGGGCAAAGCGCGGTCGCGCGGAAGGCTTGCGAGGCGGATGACGGTGGCGCGATCGGCGCCGTCGCGCGTGCCGGTTTGAATGGGCTTCCAGTAAAACGCATCGAGGGCAGCGCAGAGCAAGGCGGAGACAGTAGTTTTGCCGACGGCGGTGTCCGTGCCAGTGATGAAAAAACGGTTAGGCATGCGCGAAGGTTGCAGATTGAGTGGTGCGGGCGGGCGAGGCGGCGCAAAGAGCGCGGGCGAGACGATGCACGTCGTCGAG
>JASHWB010000138.1 GCA_030044295.1 Candidatus Acidiferrales bacterium | reverse complement strand
AGAACGGCCTGCCGCAGACGTCTATTCTGGGTGCGTTCGAAACTGGTCCGCGCCTCGCTCCTTCGCAAGACACAGCTTTGCGGAATCCACAGCGGCCAGAAACTGAGGGGACCAGGAATGCAACTCCAGAAAGTCCGTAAGAAAGCGTGCCTCGCTCTGCTTTTCGCGGGCGCTCTCATGATTACGCCGAGGCTCGCAATCGCGGGCGGCACCGCGAACGCCGCCGGAGCGAACGCACTGCCTGCTGCTCCCGAACCCGCATCCGCAACGGCGCAGAACGCACAGGCGCTCGAGACGATGCGCATCGAGCAGCCAAAGATTGGAAAACTCGGGAACGTGAGGAGCGTCGAAGGCACTCCTTCGCGAAAGAAGTGGCTGGCGCTGGCGATCGGGGAGCATGGCGCGGCGGCGTTTGACGCATTCAGCACGCGGCAGGCGATCGAGCGCGGCGCCGTGGAGGCTGATCCGATAATGCGGCCGTTTGCCGGTTCGCCGAGCATTTACGCGGCAATTCAAGTGGCGCCTTTGGCGCTCGATTATGCGGCGCGGCGGATGCAGCGCAGCGAGAATCCGGTGTTGCGCAAAATGTGGTGGCTGCCGCAGAGCGGCGGCGCGGCAATGTATCTTTTCTCCGGCGTGCATAATTTGGGAGTAGCCGGTAGGCTGTAGCAAAGCGAGTGCGGGTCCGGAGTGGCTTCGGACATTCAGGAAATCCAGCGAATAGCCCGGCGTTCTGTTCACGCCTCCGGGCGCATGTTAGAATCCATTTGACGCGTTCAGTAGGCCCGTAGCTCAGTTGGCTAGAGCGCCACCTTGACACGGTGGAGGTCTGCGGTTCGAGCCCGCACGGGCCTACCATCATCTCGCATGGCCTTCGTTTACATTTTGCAGAGCGAATCCAGCCGCCGGTTCTACGTTGGCTCTACGAACGACCTGGAAAGGCGAATCGAGGAACATCTGCGTGGGCACAGCGTCGCAACCAGGAGGCGCGGCGGCGGGAATCAGAAATAAAGCGATGGAAATCGGCCAAGATGATTCAAGCGCTGATCGAATCCCCACTTGGCTAGAGCGGGCCGACGTTGTCGGCCAGGTCTGCGGTTCGAGCCCGCACGGGCCTACCATCCTTCCATTCGTTCGCGGACCTGGCATTATCGCCGAGAGTCTATTTTCCCTGTTCGCGCCATAACGCTCCAGTCCAATACGACATGCCTAATCCAGGGCTTCGCCAGCCTCATTCGGCGCGGGAGGGCCGGTCTCCCACCAGCGTCATAGGGTAACGATCAACGCGGTAACCGGACAAATGCAATTCTGATACCTTGTGGTGCGACGAAGGAGAACTCATAGTGACGGACATACAAGAGGAGATCAGGATCGGGGGCTAGCGATTCGATTCCTTCTTGAAGGCAAGGCTTCGAGAGGATCGGTTGCAATGTTCGAGTTTGATGTCCGTGCTGGTGCGAAGATGCCGATTGCACACAGTCACGACGCCTATGAAGAGACAATCTACGGGCTTGCAGGTGTACTGACTTTCACGGTTGATGGACGCAAGACCGAGGTAGGGTCGGGCCATGTGCTTTGCATCGCTCACGGAGCCGTCCACCGCTTCGACAACTTTGGTTCATCTGACACAAAGATGCTCGCGGTGGTAACTCCCGGCGTGCTCGGCCCTGAGTACTTCCGCGAAATCGCCGCCGTCGTGGCCGCTGCTACGGGCGGACCGCCTAATCCTGCGGCGATAGCCGAAGTTATGCGTCGCCACGGCCTCACTCCGATGCCCTAACAGCCGTTGTAGAAGCTTACAGCCGCATATCCGCGCTGGTGGACGCCGAGACGGTTGCCTCGACCGTCGGCCGCGGGGCCCGGCGCATCATCTCGACGAATACGCGGACGATATCCGGGTCGAACTGATTCGCCGCGCAGCGTTCAAGCTCGGCAAACGCATCTTCTGGCGTGCGCGCGCGCTTGTAGGTCCGGGGTGACGTGATCGTGTCGTAGGCATCCGCGATGGCGATCACACGCGCACCGTGCGGAATCTGCTGGCCTTCCAAACGATCAGGGTAGCCGGAGCCATCGTAAAACTCGTGGTGGTGGCGCACCATCAGGCGAATGCGCGCCATCGTTTTCAGCGGCTCCAGGATGCGCGCGCCGAGATCGGTGTGCGTCTTCATCGTTTCCCACTCGGACGCATCCAGCGGGCCGGACTTATTCAGGATGACCTCCGGGATGCCGACTTTGCCGATGTCGTGCAGCAATCCCGCCAGGCGAATTTCCTCCACGTCCTCGGACTTCATGCCCAGCGCTTCGGCGATCATCCCGGCATACGTGGAAACCTTTTGCGAATGGCCCTGCGTGTAGTGATCTTTCGCATCGATCGCCAGAGCGAGAGAAGTGACGGTCTCGACCACCGCCGGGGGCACCCCGTCGCCTGCTCCGTTGCCGCCCTGCTCTTCGAGCGAACGCGTGAAGTGCTCCAGCCGCCGGTAAATTTCATCGAATGCTTCGGGGCCGGTGGAAAACAACCGCTTCAGCGTGACGCCGAGATACGCCTCGAGGACGTCTTTCTTCCAGCGCTTGCGCTCCATGGGATCGCCCTGTTCGGAGCTGGAGACCGAATTGCCGCCCTGATGCTTCGAGAGGTACATGGACGAGTCGGCGACCTGAATCAATTCCTGCGGCGTGGACCCGTGCACTGGGAAGGCCGCGATGCCGAAGCTCGCGGTCACGTTCTTATCGCGCAGCAGGGGATCGGAAGCGATCCAGCCGCGCAGCTTATTGGCAAGCTGACGAGCCTGTTCGACGGTGGTTTCCGGCATCAGAATCACGAATTCGTCGCCGCCGTAGCGCGCGACCACGTCGGAGCGGCGGCAGTGTTCTTCCAGGATGTGTCCCACGCGCTGCAGCACGACGTCGCCTTCGAGGTGACCGTAAAAGTCGTTAACGAATTTGAACCGGTCGAGGTCCATCAGCACCAGCGCGAAGGGCCGGTTGGCGCGCGTTGAACGCTTCCATTCGGAAGAAAGCGCTTCCATTAGGAAGCGATGGGTTTTCACGCCCGTGAGCCCGTCCGTGATGGCCTGTTCCTGTGCCTTCTGGAATGTGAGCGCGTTATGCAGGGCGCCGGCGAAAAGGTCGGCCAGCGTGCGAAGCGAGGTAGTTTCCGGTTCAGGGAATTCGCGCGGCTCGGACGATTCCACGTACAGCACACCAAGGAACTGGTCGCCGTAGCTGATGGGCAGAGCGGCCGCGGCCGTGGATCCCGGCAGGATGAGGCGTGGGGACGCCGCGTCAGCGTTTCGAACCACGCTCATTTGCCCGGTGCGCGCCACGTGGCCGATCAATCCCTCGTCGAGCAGAACTCGCCGGCCCAGCGCGTCGCGTCGCGCGCCTGCTTCGGCTTGGATGACCAGCTCTTTCGTCGAATAATCGAGCAGCGCAATTCCGATGTGGTCGTAGCTGAGGTGGCGTTCCATTTCGGCCACGATTTTCGAAAGCAGTTCGGTCGGGTCGAGCGTGTTGATCGCGTGGCCGGAAATGTTGTTGATCAGTTGTAGCTGATGCGTCTTTTTCTGCTCTTCGGCAAAGAGGCGCGCGTTTTCGATGGCGATGCTTGCTTCGCTGGCCAGCACTCGAAGGAGCTCGATGTGGCCTTCGTCAAACACCCGCTCTTTCATGCTGTAAGCCACCATTACGCCCATCGGCCGGTCATAAACGATCAGCGGAACGGCGCAGACGGAACCCATCTGGCGGGCGGGATCGAAACCGATCCGGCGTGATTCCTCAGGAAAACCATCGCGAATCAGCAGAGGCTGGCCGGAACGAACGATGTACTCGATCATGTGGTTCCCGGAGGGCCGCGTGTGCTTGGGCCGCCTTTCGCAATCGATCACCTCGACTTCAAAGCGAACATCCGGCGAGCCCGGCTCATAGGAAGCGATATAGAAACTGTTGGCGTCCACCACGCGCCGCATCTCGTTGTAAATACGTTCGAGCAAGGTATCGAGGTCCAGCGTGGAGCTGAGGGCGCAGCCAATCTCGTTGAGGATATGCAGCTCCTCGCTGCGGCGCGAGCTTTGTTGGATCAGGTAGCTGTTCTCGACGGCCATGCCGATCTGGTGGCCGAGCGCCAGCAGCAATCGGCGTTCCGCAGCCGTGAATGTGCGCGTGTCGTTGGTACCGAGCAGCAGCACTCCGAAGACGCGCTGCTTCGTCTGCAGGCTGATGCCGACCACAGTGCGCAGTCGTTGATTCAGGAGCACGCGGCGCAGCCGCCCGAAAGATGGTTCCTTCTCCAACGCTTCCCAATTCGCGTCGCGAGGAAGATCGCGGAGCACCACCAGGCCGCCAAGGCGGGCCACCAAGTTCACCACGTATGAATCGAGGTCGCCATCCTGCAGCGCGCCGCAGAAGTCGTCCTGGAGTCCCGTCACCATAACGGAGGTTGGCCCGTCGGATTCGCCATAGCGCATGCAGAGCGCGCCGGCTGGGATCCGCGCCACGCTCAGAACGCGGTCCAGCGCCTGCGCCAGCATCTTC
>JASHWB010000137.1 GCA_030044295.1 Candidatus Acidiferrales bacterium | reverse complement strand
GATCGTGAACGGGAAAATTTCCCAGTGCGGCGCGACCGATGCGCCAAAGACGCTCCGGCCTATCCACTGTGCCAGCGCTAATCCAATGGCGCAGCCGATCAATCCGCCCGATGCGCCGAGCACTCCGACTTCGGCGATAAAAAGCGCTACGATGCGTTCGATCGAGCCGCCAAGCGCTTTCATCAGGCCCACGTCCTCGCTGCGCTCCATGGCTAGCGCAGCCATGGTGGCGAGTACGCACAGCGCCGTGAGCACCAAAATCAGAATCACCATCGAGCCGACCAGCAGGCGCGTGCGCTTCAGGAGATTTGCTTCCGCCTGCGTTGCCTGCGGAATCGGCCGCACGTCGTAACTGGGCAGGGCAGTGGCAAGCCGCTGCGCGTACGCAGTGACTTCCGCAGCGTCGCCCTTCACGCGCAACTGCTCGAACTCGATTTGGCCTGACAAGCTGGCTAGCTGTTGCAGTGTCGCGAGCGGTGCGAGGATTTGATCATCTTCGGCGCCTCCGGAATCGAGCACCGCGGCGACGGTCATCGTTGCCGAGCGGCCGACGTAGCTGATCTCAAATTGCGAACTCGGCGCGAGCCTTAGTCTTTTCGCGACGTTTCTGCCGATGACGCATCTGCTTGCAGACGCGTTGCCTTCGAGCTCCCATGAAGGGTTCAGCGCGCGCGCCTGTTGCAATTGCGTTCCGGCAACCATCACTGGCACGTCGTTCACATGCGCGACGATATAAAGATACGGCGCGGAACCAAGCAACTCGGTCGAGCGCGTCTGCGCAATCGCGCGCGAGACGACGTCTTCGTCCATCAATGTCGCAGAGGCTGAGCCAGCATCATCGGTGCGAATCCCCTCTCGCGGAGCGATCACCAGATTCGGGCCGAGGGTGCGAAATTCCTGCGCCATTCTGCGGCCGATATCGAACTCCACATTTAGCAGCGCCGACGTGACGGCCGCGCCGCTGATCACCGCGACCAGAGCGACGGTGAGCCGCCCGCGGTTGCCCTTTAACATGCTCCACAGCAGCCGGCTGAACATCACTCGCCTTTCAAAATCGGCGCGGGATCGAGATGCGCGGCGCGCCGCAGAGGAATCAAGCTACCGGTAACGGAGACGATCGCTGCAATCCCGAGCACGATTGGCAGCAGCACGAAATTCACGGGCGCGGGCGAGCCAAACACGCTGGTGCCGAGGGCGTGCGCCAGAGCGGCTCCGAAAGCATATCCAATTGCGCCGCCGATGACCGCCAGCATCAGTTGCTCAGCCAGAAAAACGCCGGAGACAAGCGAGTTCGAGGCGCCGATCGCCTTCATAATTCCGATTTCCACACGGCGTTCGAGAACGGTTGCGGCAGAAGTCGCGGCAACGGCCAAAATCGCGGCGACCAGGGCGGCTAACGTCACGATCCACAATAGACCGCTGATGCGCGAGAGAACGTGGCCTTCGGTATCTGCCACGCTGCGAATCGCGCGCACGTCCGTTCCCGGCAGCGCGTGCTCGATTTGAAAGCTGATTGACGAAACATACGGCGAGCAGTACCAGCGGTCATACTCTGTTGGCGTTAACGTGCTGGGATCGCGTTCTGCGAGTGCATCGGCGGGCTTGGTGAGCGCGCTGACGGAAAGCTCTCGGAACTGGCCCGCATGGCCGGAAAATTGCTGCGCGATGGAAAGTGGCGCGAGGACAGCGTTATCTTCGGCTCCGCCGGTCGAAACGATTCCGGTCACCGTGAGCGAAAGCGGTTGCGCAGCTGGTCCGCTTGCATCCGCGCGGTTGGCAACTTGGATGGTTTGTCCCGGCGTGATCCCGCCGGGAAAGTTCGCGGCGAGCGTAGAGCCGATCACGCACTCCTTCGCGTCGTCATCGAACCAGCGCCCTTGAATTTTCCACCATGGATGCGTGGAGCGCACGCCGGTGTCGAATGTCGTGCCGTCCGGCACTTGGACTTCGTGCTGGTACCATGTGCCGATCAGCGTGGTGCGAAAATCGTTTTTGCCAGCAATGGTGGCGGGAACGTCCAGAAATGGCGCGAAACCGAGTATGTTATTGCGCCAGAAAATCATTTTCAATTTGCCGAGACTGGAAACGTTCAGGTAAGCGCCTTCGTTCACCGGCCGGTAATCAACGCCGCCGATTTCGAGCGGCAGCGTGTCCGATTGCGGCGTCACCAGCAAATTTGCTCCCAAGCTGCGGAACTCGCGGGCCATGCGGTCGCCAACTTCCAGCGCCACGCTGAGACTCGCGGTAGCCACGGCCGTGCCGACAACGAGCGCGGCCGCCGTCAGTACCTTGCGGCGCGGATTGCGCACGAACGATTCCTTCACCAGGCGTACAAACATGTTTTTAGGAGTGTACTTTCGCCGCGGAGGATTCCAGCGCCGAAAGGTCGATCACAATGTTGTCACCCTGTATTCCGGATTTTACCGGGATCGGGTTGCACCCGCCTTTTTCGCCGATCGACGGAATGTAGATTGTCGCTCCGCAGTTGCGGCACACGACGTTCTGGCCTTCTTGGCGATACCCGGACCAGCCGCAGATTTGGCACGCGTCTAAAGCGACTGCGTAATCGCCGCTGCCTTCGTGAATGATAAAAAATCGAATCGCAATGCTGTTTGCGTCCGCGGTATAGAAGTGCATTTGCGTGTCGCGCAAATCGGAAAGGGGAACGCGGACTTCGCCGTTTTGCGCGTGCAGGATCGTCGCCGGCGACTGGGCATTGGTTACCCTCGCGTAGGCGAATTCCGCCGCCAGAGCAATCACCACCACGGCGCAAAGTGTGGCTGCGGCGAAGCTCCAGCGGCGCTGCTTTTTGAATTCCCACTCTAGCTTACGGCGCTCCGCGGGATTTAAGTCCGAATCATCCACAGGCCGCCTCGCGCCGAACCACTCGCGCAGCACCACCAGCGCCGCCACTCCCAGGATCACTGCGAAGAAAAACACCTCGTTGCGCACGATGGGCCCGATCGTGGCCATCTCTGTTTTGCTCGACCAGATCCATTCCGCTTCGCTCAACTCATGCAGACCGGTAAGCCCAAGCTGAAATGCCACAACCATTAAAATGATGCTGGTGGCGCGGAAAAAACGGTGCAGAGGAATCCGCAGCGTTCCTTGAAAGAAGAAATATCCGACGCCCACAGCCATCGCTATGCCGAGGATCGTCCCGATCCAGACTTGCAGACCTTCGGTCGAAAGCTCCACGGCGCGCAGAATCAGCACCAGCTCCGCGCCTTCGCGCACCACCATAAAGAAAACGAAAGCCCCGATGCCCCATCCGGCCGCGCTTGTGCTTTTGTCGGCGTAGCGCGCCACGCGGCTTTCGATTTCTTTGCGGAGGCCATGCGCCACATGGTTCATCCAGACGATCACGCTGACCACGAGCGCGGCGGCGACCAGCATCAGGACGCCTTCAAATCCGTCTTCGCTGATGCGAAACTGCTGCAGGCCGATTGCGGCGCCGATACTGGCGAGGACTGCAAGGAAAACGCCGGCCCAAGCGTAACGTTTGAGCGTACCTCGGCCGCTGCGATCGAGATAGACCAGCACGATGCCGACGACGAGGGCGGCTTCTACACCTTCGCGGAGAGCGACCAGGAGAGCTGAGATCATTCAGGGCCAGTTGAAAGTAACTTTCAACTACGTGAAAAAGTGTACCGCACGAGGGTGGTAAGTGCAATCCTTTTCGTCAGTTCTCATTTCTGTGAGAGGAAGCCAAAGCCTGCCCGCCGCCCTGTACGTGTCGGCGCAAAGTTTGACGCCGACGGGCCGACGCGAACGGCAAAGCCTGTACAATAGGCATCTCACGTTCTCTATGCCGAAAGCGAGATTTGCGCGGACACGCTCGAATGCTGCCCAACTCGTGTGCGCGTGCTTCGCACTCACTCTACTGGCCGCTTACGCCCCGATTCCGACAAAGGCCCAGGCAATGGCTGCAAACCCGCGGGCGGTAGCGACGCCTGAGGTCGGCCTGGCCCCTGCCGCGAAACCAGACCCGAAGAAGGCGAAGGAGGCCTACCGTCGCGCACTGCAAGCCGAGCAGGTGCAGGATTGGCAGACGGCGTACGACGACTACGCGCAAGCTGTCAGCTTTGCTCCCAACGACCGCGAATATCTTCTGATGCGCGAGACGGCGAAAAGCCGACTGGTGCAGATTAAGGTTAACACGGCCGAGCGCGACGCAGTAAACGGCCGCATCGACTTGGCGTTGAAGGGACTGCGCGAGGCTAGCTACATCGACCCGCTCAATGCCACGGTTCGCACCCGGCTGGCGGAGCTGACCGCGGCAAAGCCCGCGTCCATACCCCAGGATGAGGCTCGGAGTCTGGCTGGCGAACCCCGGCTCCAATTCCAGCTCGGAGACCGCGATTTCGATTTTCGCGGCGATACCAAGGGGGCTTATGAAGAGCTGGCGCAGAAATTCGGAGTGGACGTCGCTTTTGACGAGGACATGCGGTCGCGCCAGGTCCGCTTTCGCGTCGCCGGTGTTGATTTTCCGACTGCCGTGCGCCTGCTTGGAGAAGCAACCGGCACGTTCTGGCGCCCGCTTTCTGCCCACTTGTTCTTTGTCACGGACGATACGCCGCAAAAGCGTCGGGATTACGGGCCATCGCTGGTGAGGACGGTTGTCTTGCCGGCCTCGGAAACGCCCGACGATGTAACGGAAATGTTTCGAGCGGTGCGCGAGATCACGGGGGTCACGCGGTCAAGCCTCGATACCGCCAGCCGCACAATTACCTTGCGCGCCGATCCGCAGGCGATCGCGGTCGCCTCCGAATTGATCCGCGGCCTGGAGCAACCGGCCGGCGAAATGGTCCTGGAGTTCGAAATTCTCGAGGTCGACCGAAACTACGCGCGTGATTTGGGCATCGTGCCGCCGCAATCGTCTCAAGTTTTTTCTCTGAACCCCCAGGAGATTCAAGAGGTCGAAGCCGGCGGATCCTCCTTGGTGAGCGTAATAAGCGAGATCTTCGGATTGCCGTCCTCGCTCTCGGGTTTATCGTCTTCGCAAATCGCGTCTTTGCTGGGCTCTGGCCAGGTCGGGCTTGGCTCTCTGATTCCGCCGCTGATCGCGTTTGGCGGTGGCGATAGCACGTTCTTGGCCACTATGCCCGGCATTACGGCAAATTTTTCGGAGATGCTTTCGCTGGTGAAGCACGGGCAGCGCGTTCTTCTTCGCGCGCAGGATGGGCAAGCGGCCAGCTTTTTCGTCGGCGACCGGATACCCGTTGCGCTGTCCACCTTCTCTTCGAGTCTTGCGGGAACCGGTTCGACGCCGGAGATCAATTCAACCAGTTTTCCCACGACGAACTATGCCGTCGGCACGTCGCCTTCGGCTATCGTAGCGGCGAATTTCCACGACTCGTCTTCCACCACGACGACGGACCTTGCTGTGGCCAACGAAACGGACGGCACGATTTCGGTTTTGCAAGGGAACGGCGACGGTACGTTTCAGACGCCTACGACGGTGCAACTCCCAACAGGTTTCGAACCCACCGCGCTAGCCGCTTACGATTTCAATGGCGATGGCCACCAAGATCTGGTCGTCACCAGCACGAACGCCAGCGGCATCGGCGGGAACGTCTCGATTTTGCTCGGCAACGGAGATGGTACGTTTCAACCGGCCATCAGCGTGCCGACCGGCAATCTGCCCGTTGCGCTGACCGTCGCGAATTTTCACAATGCGCTGGCCGGCAGTAATGTGGACGTCGCCGTTTCGAATCAAAACGACAACTCCATGTCAATTTTTCAGATCAATTCCGATGGAACCTTTAGTACGTCGTCCTCCTCGCCCACGCTGATCCAACTTCCGGCGGGCTATAAGCCCGCGGGACTTGCGACGGGCACTTTCACCAACAGCGGCCATATCGATCTGGTTGTCGCTGACGAAGGCAACGACACTGTGTCCGTCTTTCTAGGCAATGGCGATGGCACTTTTCAGACGCGCGTCGATTACGCGACCGGGAACTCGCCGATTTTCATTGCCCCCGGGGATTTCAACGGCGACGGCATCACGGACTTGGCCGTCGCCAATAACGGCGCGCCCAGTAACACCAATACCGGTAATACAGTCTCGGTTCTGTTCGGTCAGGCGAACATCAACAACACCAGTGTCGGCAACGGCCAATTCGCGCCGGGCGTGCAGCGCGATTTTCCGGCGGGCAACGGGCCCACATCGATCGCGGTTGGAGACTTCAATGTCGACGGCCTGAGCGACCTGGCGGTAACCGATCAGACTGATAATGCCGTTTCCGTGCTGCTCAACGCCGGCAGCGGGCTCTTCAGTCCCAATTTCGAATTGCCAGTAGACCAGGCGCCGGTTTCCATCGCAGCCGCGGATTTCAATGGTGACGGCAAGACAGACGTCGCCACCGCCAACCACACCTCAAACGACGTGACTGTCATCTTGAATTCCGCCAGCTTCACCGGAGCGACCAATCCGCTTTCCAGCAGCATCTATCCCGGCGTGCAATATCTCGACGTTGGGCTGAAAATCAAGGCTACTCCGCGCATTCACCCGAACGGCGACGTAACGCTGCAACTCAGTTTCGAAAACAGCAGTCTTGCAGGGACGAGTTACAACGCGATTCCCGTGGTCAACAATGAGTCGGTGGAGCAGACCGTTCGCGTGAAGCAGGATCAGACGGCGATTCTCGCGGGAATGCTGCAGACGCAAACGACGAACGCGCTCAACGGGCTGCCGGGGCTCAGCGAATTTCCCGGTATTCAGTGGTTGTCGTCGAATCAGAACGCGCAAAACCAGTCAACGGAGCTGCTGATCCTCGTCACGCCGCGCATGGTCCGGCTCGCCCATCGCAAAGATGAAGTGATCTACGCAGGGCAGGGATCGCCCGAGGGGCAGGTCGGCGGTTTCACGCGCGCAGGGTTCGCGCCTGGCTCGCTTCCTCCGCTCCCGCAAGTGCCGCCGCAGGCGCCCACGAATCTCCCGCCGGGCCTCGAGCAACAGCCGCCACCGCAGACCCAGAATGCTCCGCCAGAGGAGAATCTCCCGCCCCAGACAGTTCCAGATCGCTAGCCGCTGACGATCCGAAGCCTATCGCGGCGAATCCAGGACCAACAGCGGCTGATACGTCCGCGGCACTACGGGCTCCGCGATCGCGATCAAGTGGCCTTGCTGGTTGAAGACTCGCAGGCGCGGCGGCTTCCAATCGCCCGAATCGAGCTGTTGCGGTGCGCCTTGCGCGACGGTTGTTTGGCCGGGCTGGATCTGAGCGAGGGGCAAATTGAATTTCGCGCCGTGCCGGATTCGCTTTTCGAGGACTGGCAGCACCACGGCGCTCGGCAGCTCCGGCAGCAGATTTTCGAGCGAGATCACACGGGCAGAGAGATTGCCGGCCTTCGCGTCCGCGACCAACTCTTCGATGGGAATCGCATGATCGATGGTAAATTCTCCGACGGCCGTCCGCGAGATTTCCGCGAGGTGTGCGCCCGCCCCGTGAAGCTTGCCCAGATCGTGCACCAACGAGCGGATGTACGTGCCCGCGCCGCACTCGGCCGTGAACCGCGCCACCGAGCCCTCCACTCCCGTGATTCGGAACTCGTACACTTCCACTTCGATCGGAGCCAGATCCACGGGCTTGTGCTTGCGCGCCAGTTGGTGCGCGGGACGCCCGTGAATCTTCTTTGCCGAGAATGCTGGCGGCACTTGCTGAATTTTGCCGATAAATCGCGAGGCCATCTCCTGCATTCGCGCGGGGTCAAGCGATGGCGCCGAGTCGGATGACACCGCTTCGCCATCGGCATCGTACGTATCCGTGGCGAATCCGAAGCGAGCCGCGCATATGTAGCGCTTGCGGCGGCCGGCGTAGAAGCGCGCAAGCCGCGTCGCCCGCCCCAGCGCCAGCACCAGGACGCCGGTGGCCAGCGGATCGAGCGTGCCGAGATGCCCGATTTGGCGAAATCCTACGATGCGGCGGACGGCTTCGACCACGTCGTGCGAAGTTTTTCCGCGCGGCTTATCGACCACCAGAATTCCGTCGATAGGATGTGGCTGGGGAGTGCGAGGCATCAGTTTTGCGGCGCGACCCGGATTCAGCCGTGAGTTCTAATTCGCGCGGCGTCGCGAACGGGCGCGATCACGGTTTCTCCGGACGATGAACCTTTTGCAGAAGCTCATCGATGTGCTGCCCGTATTCTTCGGATTCGTCGAGGGCGAAAAGCACTTCGGGCGCGCGGCGAAGTTGCAAGCGCTCCACCAGTTCATGCCGGACGAAACCCGCCGCTTTCTTTAATCCCGCCAGCGCCGCGTCTCGCTCTTCTTTCGTGCCTTCCAATTGCACGTACACGCGCACGGCTCGCAAGTCCGGCCGCAGGCGCACTTCCGTGACGCTCACCGGGACAGCCAGTCGCGGATCTTTCAGTTCCCCCGCCAGCATCAGGCTCACTTCATTCCGAATTTCTTCGGCGACGCGTTCCGTGCGGTGTCCACTAGCGCTCATGCCCGATCCTCGAAATACTCGATCTCTTGCGATACCAAATCGCGGCCCAGCACGCGCTCCGATTCCTCCGCGATCGCCTGGAGCGACTCCTCCAGATGCTTACCGTCGCCGGAAATGCTCACCACTCCCACGCGAGCGCGTTGCCAGAGGTCCTGATGATCCAGCTCCGCCACAGCCACGTTGAAATGCGCGCGCAGGCGATCCTTCAAGCCGCGCACGATCTGCCGCTTATCTTTAAGAGACTGCGCATCAGGGATGTGAATTTCCAAGGTGAGAAGGCCGATCGGCATTTCCGCCCCCGTCGAATTTCGGGGAAGAGAATCAGCGCTACGCCACATTCACTCGCCGGAATTCAGTTCGCAACGTTCAGCGAGCGCTCTCTCCCGCCAGCACTTCTGGGGCCGCCGTTTTCTCGATCTTGAAACATTCCAGGACGTCGCCCACTTTCACGTCGTTGAAATTCGAGACCCCCACGCCGCATTCGAACCCCGAGCGCACCTCATTGACGTCATCCTTGAAGCGGCGCAGCGAAATCACGCGGCCGGTGTAGATCACCACGTTGTCTCGCAGCACCCGCACGTCCGCGTCGCGCTTCAGAATGCCGTCCTGCACCGAGCACCCCGCGATCATGCCGACGCCCTTCACGCGGAATGTGTCGCGCACTTCCGCGCGTCCCAGGAACGTTTCCTTTTCCACCGGAGCCAGCAATCCGGCCACGGCCTTCTTCAACTCATCGATCAGCTCGTAAATGATCGTGTGTAGGCGAATGTCCACGCCCTCGCGCAGCGCCAGATCGGCGGCCTTGCGTTCGGGCCGGACGTTGAACGCCACGATCACGGCGTTCGATGCGGAGGCAAGGATCACGTCCGATTCGCTCACCGCCCCAACGCTCGCCTGGATCACCTTGAGCTTCACTTCCTCGGTCGAAATTTTTGGCAACATCTCGCTGAGCACTTCCAC
>JASHWB010000136.1 GCA_030044295.1 Candidatus Acidiferrales bacterium | reverse complement strand
CATCGTACAGATACAGATTCGGCTCGAAGAACTCTTTTATGTTGTCCAGATCGGCTATCGATGGCCGATCATCATTCCATTCCGTCTCCACTCCGGGGCTCGGCGGGCGTTCTCCCACTGCCGTTCCCAGATCGCGACGGTCGCACATCAGCAGAAGCGAAGCCATCGATTCGAGTGCATACAGCAGCCCGAAAATCCCGCTCTGCCGCTCGGAAAGCGCGAACGGCAGGCTCTCCAGCAGCGGCCGTTCCAGAGTGATCCAGAAAGCCGTGGTATGCATTTCGTTTTCCGGCAGCTCGAGCTTCCCGTCCCCCACGTTTTCATTGGTGAAAAACTTAATCTTCTTGAATCCGATTACTTGCGAGCGCACCAGCACGTCGCCGTGCGCCTTCGCTGCGGGTCCCGCAACGCTTTCTTCGTCTGCAATTGCCAGCACCCGCACCTGCGTGTAGCGAATCGCGTCGGTGTAGTAATCCACGTTCACCGGCTTCACGTACGCCTTGCGTTGCTCGAAATCGAGCCGCTCTACGTGATACTGCTGGCCCTGGTGTAAATAAATGGCCTTCGGATGCACGGTGGTCAGCGCCGACGAAAAATCGACCTCGCCGATCACTTCGGGTTCGCCGTGATTTTCGCCTTTGGTATCAATGATCAGGAAGTTGTCGGAAGTTACAGAGCGCAAGCTCACCGTGTTTGCCGGATACGCCTCCTGAACCCAGTGCCAGTTGCCGCCGCTGCGATGGAGATAGCCGGCCTCGGCTAGCCGCGCGCAAAGTTGCTGCGCATCCGCACCGCCGAATTGCTCGTCGGGCGCGATCGGCAACTCGAACGCCGCGCATTTCAGATGATTCACCAGAATCTCCAGATTGTCCGGCTGTACGTAGGCGTGCTCCGGCGAGCGGCCGAAAAAATAATCCGGATGCTGCACGATGAATTGGTCGAGCGGCGCGGAAGACGCTACCAACACCGCGCATGAAGTTCCACTGCGGCGTCCCGCGCGTCCCGCGCGCTGCCACGTGGACGCGATCGACCCGGCGTAGCCCGCCATCACGCACGCATCGAGCGAGCCAATATCGATGCCCAGTTCCAGCGCGTTCGTCGCTACCACGCCGCGAACGCGCCCTTCGCGCAGTCCGCGCTCGATTTCGCGCCGTTCGCCCGGCAGGTAGCCGCCGCGATAGCCTCGAATCGGTTCGGGCCCGCCGATTTGTGGTGGATTTGCCTGCTGCAAGTATGTTAGCAGCACTTCCGTATGCAGCCGGCTATTCGCAAATACGATGGTCTGAAGTTTTCGCGCCAGCAGTTCCTTGGCTACGCGGGTGGCTTCGTTCAAATAGCTGCGCCGGATACCCAGATTGCGGCTAATCATCGGCGGGTTGTAGAAAACGAACAGCTTTTCCGCCGAAGGTGCGCCGTTCTCTTCAATCGCGGTCACCGGTCTCTCGATCAATTGCGCCGCAAGCTCATCCGGATTTGCAATCGTCGCCGAGCAGCAAATGAACTGCGGCCGCGATCCGTAAAATTCCGCGATGCGCCGGAGCCGGCGCAGCACGTTGGCCAGATGGCTGCCAAACACCCCGCGGTACGTGTGCAGCTCATCCAGCACGATATAGCGCAAGTTTTCGAACAGCCTCATCCATTTCGTGTGGTGCGGCAGGATTCCTGTGTGCAGCATGTCCGGATTGGTCAAGATCACGTGACCGCGCTCGCGAATTGCCTTTCGCGCATCGCTCGGCGTGTCGCCATCGTACGTGAACACACCGAAGCGGTCTTCGAGTCGCGTGGCCAGATCGTGCAGCTCGGCGAGTTGGTCTTGCGCCAACGCCTTCGTCGGGAAGAGATATAGGGCGCGCGTGTCCGGGCTCTCGAGGGCCGCGTTTAAGACTGGCAAGTTGTAGCAGAGCGTCTTGCCCGAAGCCGTCGGAGTGACCACCACGAAGTCGGTGCCCGCATGCGCCAACTCCGCGGCCGTAGCCTGATGCGAGTACAGCCGCTCGATGCCTTTGGCGCGGTACGCTGCAACAAGCTCCGGCCGCACCCATCCCGGCATCGGCCGGAATTGTGCCTCTCGAGCGGGAATATGGCGAATGGCGGTCAGAACTTCATCGCTGCGATATTTGGACGCGAGGGACGCGAGCGCGTCCTGGAAAGCATCGAGCGTAGCCTGTGATTTCATCGCCAATCGTTGCGTAGAACTCGCCATCAGCCCTCCTGTTTCGCAAGCCGCCAAACCTGCTGGCATGGCCTATTTCGCTTTTTGTTCGCTAAAGCTAGCACGCGACCGAGCCGCCGATCAAGAGAATTGCTACGGGTGTGAACCGGAGGCGGAAAAGCCCCTAAAACTCAGCCGCCTGTCTATCGCCTGGAGTATTGCCTGCATTTCCATGGCTTTACGGGCGTGTCGGGTGTGCGATTGGCGCGTCTACCGCAGGCTCTGCCGAGCTACAAAGTCATAGAAAACGGTATCGAGAAGCTTCAATCGAGGCTTCGATAGTTGGGGTCTGCACGGTGTCGTCCGTGTGCCTCACGTAGGGCACCACCTGGCACGAAGGTCGTGGCACGCCCGCCGGAGGATTTCACTCGGGCACGTTTGGCTTCCACGACGGATTTGCAGGGCACCGCTAATTCATTCGACGCCGCGCATGGATAGGGCATCGAAGTGTGACTCAGTCACGCCTCGATCATTTTCCCGAGCGGTATAGGATCACGCGCACTTTCTCCAAAGTTACCAGTCCACCGCCGATCATCTCGTCGAGTTGCGGCAAAATCTGCTCGATTCGTTCGCTCGATTCAACCACTTCAACCACGATCGGCAAATCCTGCGAAAGCCGCAGAATCTTCTCCGTATGGTAAACGCTCGACCCGCCGAACCCGCCTACGCCTCGAAGCACCGTCGTCCCGCTGAACTTCTCGCGCCGCAGCAATTCGATGATCGCCTCATATAGCGGCTTTCCATGCCAGCGGTCGGACTCGCCGATGTGGATGCGCATCAGGGTTCGCTCGCCCTCGAACCGTTCGTGTCTGGCTGTGTGACTCGCGCCGTGTGCTTTTGGCTGGTCCATCGTTATTCCTCCCGCCTCAAATCCGCTCTGCGATGCGGATGCCGCAGAATATGGCCGCGAGCCCGCCGAGCAGGCTCGCCAGAATATACGTCAGCGCGTACTTCCATTGGCCGTCTTGCATCAACTGCACGGACTCGTAGGTGAAGCTCGAAAATGTGGTGAACGCGCCGAAAAATCCCACCGTGATCCCAATGCGCCAGTCGGGAGGAATCGTCAGATGGGTCAGCGCGTATTCCGCAATGATGCCGAGAAAGAGGCACCCGGCCAGATTTACCGTTAGCGTGCCGGAGGGAAATCCCGGACCCGTGCGTTCTTGCACCAGCCCTTGCAATCCGTACCGCGCCAGTGTGCCTGCCGTGCCGAACACGATCAGCAGTGCGATGCGCACATTGTCTCCTTTGTTTTTGAATTTTTGGACGCTGCTGGCGCCAACAAAAAACTCCTGGCGCCGGCGGGCGGCCAGGAGTCATCAGTCCGTTGTCGGACGGTTCAGGCGAACTCCATCGCCTCTAGGTTGTGAAGGCATCTTACCATGGCGAGCGAACTCCGTGGTCTTCCGGTGAACGACGAGTTATGCCGAAAGCAACCGCCCGATCCGCGATGCTCCCGATCTGCGATAAAATCCTCCTCGGTTGACGAGACTCCTCATGTCCGACGATCTAATCCACGACTGGAACACTTACGCCGGCCCGGAAATTCCATCTAGCCTCCGCGTGATGCTTCTCGACGAGACTCTGCGCGACGGCCTGCAGAATCCTTCCGTCCGCGATCCTTCGATTGCCGAGAAAATCGAAATTCTCCATCTGATGGACGCGCTCGGCATCGACCTCGTCAACGTCGGCCTTCCCGGAGCCGGTCCGCGCGCGATGGCCGACACAGAAGCGCTGGCGCGCGAAATCTTCGGTTCGCGTATGAAACTGCGCCCCCACGTCGGCGGTCGCACGCATCGACAGGATATCCAGGCAATGATTGAGGTTTGCCAGCGCATCGGCCACGCAATGGAATGCTCCATGTTTCTCGGCTCTAGCCCCATCCGCCGTTTGGTCGAGGACTGGAGCGTCGATCACCTCCGCCGCGTCACCGAAGACTCCGTGAAAATGGCTGCCGACGCAGGCCTGCCAGTGATGTACGTCACCGAAGACACGACCCGCACCGATCCCGAAACTGTCGTCGCACTGTATTCTTCGGCCATTCGAGCCGGTGCCCGTGCCCTCGTACTTGCCGACACCGTCGGCCACGCTACGCCGCGCGGCGCTTACAACTTGGTGAAATTCGTAATCGACAGCGTCGTGAAGCCGAGTGGCAAGAAAATCCGCGTTGATTGGCACGGGCACAACGACCGTGGCCTCGCCGTGGCCAATTCCCTGGCTGCGATCGCGGCCGGAGCCGATCAGATTCACGGCACCGCTCTCGCTCTCGGCGAACGCGTGGGCAACACGCCGATGGAGTTGTTGCTCGTCAACCTGCGACTTCTCGGCCTGATCGACCGCGATCTCTCGCAAATGAAGAAGTACTCGGAGGCGGTTGCGCGTGCGACCGGAACCGTGATCCCTCCGAATTACCCTGTCGTCGGGCAGGACGCGTTCCGCACCGCTACCGGAGTGCACGCTGCCGCGATCGCCAAAGCCTATAAGAAAGGCGACCCCGAGCTCGCGAACTTGATTTACAGCGCCGTCCCCGCGCATCTCTTCGGTCTTGAACAGGTGATCGAGATCGGGCCTCTCAGCGGCCGCTCCAACGTAATCTTTTGGCTCGAAAAGCGCGGCCTGCCATCGACGGACGAAGTTGTCGAGCGAATTTTCGCCGCCGCGAAACAATCCTCGCGCATCCTCACCGAAGACGAAATCCTCGCCCTGATTCATTCCTCTGCCGCCCGCTAGGCTGCCGGAAGGCTTATGTAGCCGCAGGCCTTAGGTCCGGCGCTCTCTTGCTTTTTCTTCAGCGCTGCCTTTTAATACCGGCCATGACAGCGTCGCCTGCGCCAGACATCGCTATCCGCCCGCTCGTCGAAAGCGATTTGCCCGCCGCGGACCAGATCGTTCGTCTCGCGTTCGGCACATTTATAGGTATGCCTGATCCCCAGACGTTCATGGGTGATGTCGAGTTCGTGCACTCTCGATGGCGTGTGGATCCGGGAGCTGTTGTTGCCGCCGAGCACGCTGGCCGCTTGATCGGCTCCAATTTCGCTACGAACTGGGGCAGCTTCGGTTTTTTCGGCCCTCTTACGGTTCACCCGGAATATTGGGAACGCAAAGTAGCGCAGCGATTACTCGCGCCGACCATGGAAATTTTCCGCGAATGGGGAAGTCAGCACCTTGGGCTTTACACCTTCGCGCATAGCCCCAAGCACATGGCTCTCTACCAAAAATTCGGATTCTGGCCGCGCGATCTCGTCGCGATCCTGGCGCGCGAAGTCCAGCCCACGCCGCGCGATTTCGCTGCCAGCTCAGCCGATTCGGACGTGGCCTATTTCTCGCTCGTCGCGCCCGTGCGCCGCACGGAGTTGCTCGCGGAGTGCCGTCAACTCACAAGCGCGATCTTCGACGGCCTCGATGTCGAGCGGGAAATTCGCTCGGTCGCCTCGCAAAAGCTTGGCGAAACGATCCTTGTCTTTGACAACTCGCGACTCGCCGCGTTCGCCGTTTGCCACACAGGTGCCGGCACCGAGGCGGGCTCCGGCGTTTGCTACGTCAAGTTCGCCGCCGTGCGTCCCGGCGCAAAAGCATCCGATGATTTCGCGCGATTGCTCGACGCGGTGGAAGACTTTGCGCGGGCCAGGTCCGCGTCGAAAGTCACTGCTGGCGTCAACCTTGCCCGCCGCGAAGCCTTCCAATACATGTTTTCGCGCGGATACCGCACGTCCATGCAAGGCGTTGCCATGGAGACGGGCAGCGCGGATTCCGGCTACAATCGCGCTGGCGTATACATCCTCGACGACTGGCGCTAAAATCCTCCCGTATCCATGAAGATCGCCGCCCGTTTGCCGTACCTTTTGTAGCATGGCAATTCTTTCCGCGCGCCCAACCGACGATTCAGTTGCCAGGCTCGCCGCCGACCCATGCTGCGCCCACGCATTCGCATGGATCGAGCGCAATTCCGGCTGGCTCACCGAACAGCAGATCCGCCTGACCGAAATTCCCGCACCCGAACTGCACGAATCTCGCCGCGCGGAGGCCGTGAAAGCGCTCCTAAGCGTCTGCGGGTGGAAACCAAATATCGATTCAGCCGGCAATGTTGTCGCCGAGCGCCCCGGTTCCGATAAGCACGATGTAATTCTTTTTGCTGCTCACATCGATACTGTTTTTCCCGAGGGCACGGAAATCAAAGTGAAGCGCGAAACACGCCGTCTGGTCGGGCCCGGAATCTCGGACAACGGCGCTGGCCTCTCCGCGCTCATCGGCTTGGCGCATGCCTTGCACGAGTCCCGCGTGCAAACCGAAAAGGCCATCGTCTTGGCCGCCGACGTGGGCGAAGAAGGCGAAGGCAATCTGCGCGGCATCCGTCGCCTCGTCGACACCTACGGATCGCGGCTGTCGGCGGTGATCGCCGTCGATGGCCCCTCTACCGATTACATCACCACGCACGGAATTGCCTCCCGCCGCTTCGAGATCAGCATATCTGGTCCGGGCGGTCACAGTTGGTCCAATTTCGGCGCGCCGAATCCCATCGCTGCACTCGCCCGGGGGATCGTCCGCTTTTCCGACGTTCGTGTGCCGGCCGATCCGCGCACCTCATATAACTTTGGTGTGGTCGAGGGCGGCAGCGCCGTGAATTCGATTCCCACTCGCGCCTCTGTCAAAGTGGATTTGCGCTCCGAGGACGAAGCTGAGCTCCACCGCGTGGAATCCGCGCTCCGCGAAGCGATGCAAGCGGGCTTGCGCGACGAGCTTGCCTTCACGGATCACCCGCGCGATGCGCTGGCGCTGAGTTTTCGCTCGCTCGGCACCCGGCCGGCGGGAAAACTCCCTCCAGACTCGCCGCTGCTCGCCACCATCCGTGACGTCGATCGCTTTCTCGGCAATCGCTCGCGCACGGAACGCAGCTCTACCGACGCCAATCTTCCCCTCTCGCTCGGAATTCCCGCCGTCGCCCTAGGAGGAGGCGGCACGGGCGGCGGCGCGCATACCCTCGACGAATGGTTCGATCCTACCGCTCGCGAACTCGGCCTCAAGCGCCTTCTCCTGATCGCCGTCGCCCTCGCCGGTCTCCGCGCCTGATGGCATCCGCCGAACCATTTTGTGTGCAGTGCGGCTTGCCCTGTGCGGAACCTCCCGCCGTTGTACGATCTAGCCTGCACGCTCCCTTGCCAGTCGCGCTATCCTCCGCATAGACTTTTTCTTAATCGCTCTGCCTGAGCACGATACGTGAACAAACGCCTACTCGCTGACCTAGCCCTCGCTTTCGCTTCCCTGATTTGGGGCGCCACATTCGTGCTCGTCAAAGACGCGCTCTCTGACCTGTCCGTTCTCTCCTTCCTCGCCGTGCGCTTTGTCCTTGCGGCAGCGATTATGGCCGTCATTTTCTGGCGGCCCATCCGCAAAATGAGCGCGAAGACCCTCTGGTCGGGCGTAGTAATCGGCTGCTGCATGTTCGGCGGCTACATTTTTCAGACCGCCGGATTGAAATTCACCACTCCGACCAAAGCGGCGTTCATCACCGGCATGTGCGTGGTTTTGGTGCCGCTGATTCTGGCGATTTTCACGCGCCGTCGAATCGGCCCATGGGTATGGGTCGGCGTGGCTGCGGCGATGGTCGGACTATATTTTCTTACGGTCCCGCCGGGAGGTCTCGGTACGCTCAACCGCGGCGATACACTCGTCTTCGTCTGCGCCGTTATGTTCGCGCTACAGATCATCTTCATCGGCCGCTATGTGGGCGCGCACTCCGTAGGCGCATTGGCATTCCTGCAGGTTGCCACCACCGCCGTGCTTTCATTGCTGTTTCTGCCGGTTTTCGCCGCCGCTGGATGGGAGCGGCCGCGGCTCGTCCTGAGCCGCGAGGCGGTGCTCGCGATTTTGATTACCGCGATCGGTTCCACCGTGATCGGCTTTTCGTTCCAGACCTGGGCGCAGCAACACACTTCTCCCTCGCACACGGCAATCATCATCAGCTTGGAGCCGGTCTTCGCCGCGTTCACTTCCTTCTTGTTTGCCGGAGAACGCTTCGGTCCGCGCACACTCGCCGGAGCGGCGCTGATTCTCGCGGGAATCTTGGTCGCTGAGCTGATGGGACCGGCGCCTGTTGCTGCCGAATCTCCTGATCCCATCGCCCGCGCTCTTGACTAGCCGTAAGGGCCCTCAAAAGCAAGTTCAGCGTCCGCGCAGGCCTCCGAAGAATCTCTCCCAAAGTATTGGCTGCTTCGTTCATCCGCCGGCCTTCCACGCGGCAGGATCGAGGCTGACTGCGGCTTGTTTTTCGCGTAACCTTTCGCGTGCCCAGCGGTTTTTCCAAGGATGGAGGAGCGAACTGTGGCGAAATCAGGAATTGGCAATGTCGCGCCTAACTCCGAACTGCTCGAAATGGCCATGGCGTACTCGCGCAGCCGAATGCTTTGCACCGCCGCTCGCCTGGGAGTTGCTGACGCGCTCGGAACCGAAGAACGCGGCGTCGAGGAACTCGCCAAATCGTGCCAAGCCGATTGCGACTCCCTCTATCGCTTGCTGCGCGCTCTCGCGGCCGTCGGGATCGTTTCCCAAACGGCTCCGCGCCGATTCGTCCTCACCCAGCTTGGTCAGCCGCTTCGCAAGAACATTCCCAATTCCGCCTGGGCGGGTGTCGTGTTCTGGTCAGACCTGCTTTCCGACCAATGGACGTATCTCACGGATTGCGTAAAAACGGGAACGAGCTCGGGAAGAGTGATGGAAACCGCTGGAATCGTATCCCGGTGGTTCAAGGACCCCGAAGCCCCGGCCATCTTTCGTGCCGTCATGGGCACCGCTCCAACGGAAGATTACGCGCCGATCGCCAAGAGCTGGGATTTTGACGCCCATCAAGTCGTTGCCGATCTGGGAGGCGGTGGTGGTGCGCTTCTGGAAGCGATCCTCACGCACTATCCGCGGATCACCGGCTTGCTTGTCGATCGCTCGGAATCGATCGAATCAGCGAAGCCGCGCTTCGCTAAGTGGCAGGCAGACGGCCGCTGCAAGCTGGTCGCAGCCGACTTACTGGAATCGGTGCCCGCCGGCGCCGATGTGTACATCATGAAACATGTCCTCCATGGCTGTAAGGACGATCCCGCAATCAAAATCCTTCGAAATTGCCATTCCGTCATGCCGTCGGGCGGCACATTACTGATCGTCGAGTTTGTCCTTCCTGACGTCGTCTCGGAGGCCGATCCAAAGCTCGAAACGCGCCTGATGAGCGACGTAAACATGATGGTCGTAACCGGCGGCAAGGAGCGAAGCGTAGCGGAATGGAAGGTGCTTCTCGAATCCTCCGAGTTCCGGATGGTCCGTATCGCCCCAGTTGTTGCGGCGAACGGAGAGCAGCAGGACGTATCGATCGTCCAGGCTGCTCCGGATTCACGGAGTAAATGAAATTGTTGCGTAACCTTTCGCCGCTTCGTGAGTTTACGTATTCAGAGTGTGGAGATGGAACGAATGACCGGCCGCGAATTTCGGCGCTTGGCGCTGCGCTTTCCGGAAACTTCTGAAAAGGAGCATCAGAGTCACCCGGATTTTCGCGTAACCGGGAAAATGTTTGCCACGCTCGGCTATCCGGGCGCGCAATGGGCGATGGTCAAGCTTACTCCGGAGCAGCAGGCCGAATTTGTTGCGGCCCATCCGGATGTTTTTGTCCCTGTGAAAGGCGGCTGGGGACTCAGAGGCGCTACGAACGTAAAGTTGCGGCTGGCGAAGGCCGCGAGCATTCGCAGCGCGCTCGCTGCCGCTTGGTGCAATACCGCGCCGAAGCACCTGGCGCGAAAATTTGAAGCGCAGCTGTGACTGGCTCGTGCGGTTTAGATTTGAATGTAGAGCCGCGACCTTCAGCCCGGTACTGCAACATTTCGGACAGGAATCGCACTTTATCGTCCTGAGGGAGCCAGCCGCGGCTGACGACCGACGTATCTCTCTTCGGTAGTGTGACGCAGCGGCCAGCGAAATCAGAACGGGAAACACCTCGGAGCCCCAGCAGCTAAGATGACGGTCAAGACCGACGCGAGCGAGCGGCTTCTGATCGAAGCGGCGCAGAAGGATCCGCGCCGTTTCGCCGATTTGTACGAGGCGAACTTCGAGCGCGTGTATGCGTTCATCGCTCGCCGCGTGCACCACCGTGCTGATGTGGAAGACCTGACGGCCGAAGTATTTCACCACGCGCTCGCGAACCTACCGAAATTCGAATGGCGCGGCGCTCCGTTTGCGGCCTGGCTGTACCGAATCGCTTCGAACGCGATTGCCGACCGCTGGAAACGCGCCTCTCGCGAGCACCTAAATCCGGCCACGGATGATCCGCCCGATCCACGGGGAGAAAATAGCCCGGACGAGATCGAAAAACGCGGGCGGCTTTTTCGCCTTGTCGCCGGTTTGCCGCGGGATCAACGAGCAGTCATCGAAATGCGTTTCGCGGCAGGGAAGAGCATCGCCGAAATCGCGCGCGAACTCGGCCGCACTGTAGGCGCCGTGAAACAGTTGCAGTTCCGCGCCATTCGCGCATTACGCGACACCTGGGAGTCGAGGAGTAAGAAGAAGGCGAGCAGCAAACATGGCTAAGCAATCGCCAAGCGAACAACTCGATCGGGTGATCGGCCGCTTGCTCGGCCGTCCCGATGCTCTTCTGCCGCGCGATGGAGCGGTCCGTCCGTTCGATCCGAGTTTCGCGCCGATGATCGAAGTGATCGCCGCCCTGCGCGGCCTCCCGCGTCCTGAGTTTAGAGCACGCCTCAAATCGGATTTGGAAAGGAGAGCTTCTATGGCAGCGACAGCACAAATTACTCCGGAATTCCGCGCCAGCGCGATCCCTTATTTGAGTGTTCGTGGCGCCGCGGCTGCGATTGACTTCTACAAGAAAGCCTTCGGAGCGGTGGAAAAGCTGCGCCTTATGCAACCGGACGGCCGAGTTGGCCATGCGGAGATCGATATCGATGGCGCGAAGATTTTCCTCGCGGATGAATTTCCTGAGATGGGTTTCAGCAGCCCGGAGTCTCTCGGCGGTTCACCCGTTCAAATCAGTCTTCAAGTCGAGAACGTGGATTCCATGGCGCGCCGGGTGATCGATGCGGGCGCTACGGTTGTGCGGCCGGTCGCTGATCAATTCTATGGTGCGCGTTCCGGCCATTTCCGCGATCCGTTTGGCTACACCTGGGTGATCTCCACTCTCAGGGAAGCCCTGTCGCCGGAGGAGATGCAACGGCGCATCGATGCGATGGGC